>JALZAI010000001.1 GCA_030948475.1 Actinomycetota bacterium | reverse complement strand
ACCAAGCCCCAGCTCTTGAGCGGCGAGAGCACGATGCCGTTGTCCGAGAGCATGAAGTTCCACGACTGCGTCCGGATCACGAACGAAACGAAGAACGGCAACAGCAGCAGGAACAGCAGGCTGGACTTGTGCGCGCCCCCACGGAACGCGATCCAGTACGCCACCGGGTAGCCGATCACCAGGCATAGCACGGTAGCGATTAGGCCGTACGTCATCGACCGGATGAACTGCACGTGGTACAGGTTCCAGCCGTCGGTGTAGGTCTGCCAGTGAAAGGTCTGCCGGAAGCCGGACACGATGTCGCCGCTCTGCGTGGAGACCGACAGCATCACGAACACCGGGATCACGAAGAACAGCGCCAGCCACAGCCAGCCGGGGAGGACGAGCAGGTACGGCGCCAGCCGCGCGCCCAGTCTCGAACGGCTCATATCAGCGCTCGGTCACGATTGGTAGATCGGTTCGAAGATCGAGTTCCAGGTGCGCTGCTCGCTATTGGTTAGTACCCGATACCGGTGCAGCTTCGAGTAGTCGCTCTTGCGGGGGAATATCAGCGGACTGGACGCCAGGCCCGAGTAATAGGCCTTGTCACTCTTGCTCGTCGCGTCCGCGGCATCCTTGTGCAAGACCCCCTGCGCTGCCGTAACCGGCGTGATGTAGTTGATGCCATCAGCCAGCATCGCCGCGATCGGCGGCTGGTACACGAAGTCCATGTAGATCATCGCATCGAGCGGGTGCTGCGCGTGCCTCGGGATGCACATGTTGTCGGTCCAGATCGCAGCGCCCTCCTTGGGCACCACGAACTCCAGGTGGGCACCGGACGCGTTGGCCTGGAAGATGTCGCCCGACCATGCCATCGAAGCCCACAGGTCGCCTTTGGACAGCGGGTCGATGTAGTCCTGCTCGTAGTACTTGCGCACCAGCGGCCGCTGCTTCTTCAGCCAGTCGGCCGCTTTCCTCCAGTCGGCCTCGGTGGACGTCTCTGGCTTGACGCCGATGGCGAGCAGGGCGCTGTTGGGCATGTCCTCGGTGTCGCCGAACATGCCGATCTTGCCCTTGAGTGCTGGATCGAGCAGATCGCTCCAACTGGTGGGCTTCTTGCTGACCCGCTTGGGGTCGTATCCGATGCCTGTGATCCCGGACTGCCACGCCATTGTGTAAACGTTGCCCTTGTCGAAGCTCGGGTTCTTCACGAGAGGGCTCGCGTTCGTGTTGAAGTTCGTCATCCTCGACTGGTCGAGCGGGATCAGGTAGTTCAGCTCGATGAGCTTGTCCAGATAGATTCCGTTGGTGATGACCATCAGGTCGTAGCCCGTGCCCTGACTCGCTGCAAGCTCGGGCTGGATCTTGCCGAAGAATGACGCATCCTCCTGGATGACCTCGCTGTACTTGATCTTGATTCCGGTCTTCTTCGTGAACAGATCCAGCGACGGGTGATCGTTCTTGTTCTTCGGGTTGACGTCCATGTACAGCGGCCAGTTCGCGAAGCTCAGCTGGCCGGTCTTGGTCTGCTTGTCCCAGAACGATTTCGCGGCGTGTGTGGCGGCGCTACCTGTCGGACCGCTCTTTCCCCCGCTGACGCCGCACGCAGCGAGCGACACGGCGACAACCGAGAGACCGCCCGCCCGGAGAGCGGCGCGGCGGCTGATCCGCGGACCGGTGAGGCCGCGGAGCAGATCCGGGGGCACCTGGTGGCTGGGGTATTCGGGCATGTCGGAACCTCCGGGAGTCGGGCGGGCGGTCATCGGTCCAATTGGGGGTGCGGGCTATCGGACAACGCAAGCGAGTGCTCGGGGCGCCACGACAACCACACGTCGTCGCCGCGCTCGGCGGCGTCATCGGCATCGGCGGCGTTCTGCAGGAAGACCAACAGTTCTGACCCGTTCGATGTCATAACGGCGTACTGGGTGGACGTGCCGAGGTACACGACCTCGGTGACCCGCCCACGCAGAGCGCACCGGCCGGATCCGGGGTGCTCGGCGCTGATCACGATCTTCTCCGGGCGCACTGTCAGATCGAGGTTTCGCCCTTCGATCGGGCCGGCTCGGGAGGCGTCGGCGACTACGAGCGACTCGTCGTGTGCGGTCTCGAGCATCGCGCTCACGCCGTCGATCTCGCGCACCGTGCCGCTCAGCAGGTTCGACGTCCCGATGAAGCCGGCCACGAAGCGCGTGCGGGGGTGCTCGTAGACCTCGCGCGGCGAGCCGAGCTGCTCGATCCGGCCGGCATCCATCACTACCAGCCGGTCGGACAGCGTCAGCGCCTCGTTCTGGTCGTGCGTCACGAAGACGAAGGTGATGCCGACCTCGCGTTGGATGCGCTTGAGTTCGAGCTGCATCGCCTGACGCAGTTTCAGATCCAGCGCTGCGAGCGGCTCATCGAGCAACAGGGCGCGCGGCCGGTTCACCAGCGCGCGGGCCAGCGCGACCCGCTGTTGCTGGCCGCCGGACAGCTCGCGCGGGCGGCGGTCGGACTTGCCTTCGAGCTGGACCAGTTCGAGCATCTCGCCGACCCGGCGCCGGATCTCGAGCTTCTCGACGCTCTTGCGCTGCAGGCCGAAAGACACGTTCTCGAACACGGACATGTGCGGGAACAGCGCGTAGGACTGGAACACCATGTTGACGTCGCGTCGGTTGGGGGGCACACCCACGACGTCCTTTCCGTAAAGCAGGATTTGTCCGGCCGTCGGCTCCTCGAAGCCGCCGACCATCCGCAGCGTGGTGGTCTTGCCGCAGCCAGAAGGCCCGAGCAATGAGAAGAACTCGCCCTCGCCGATCACCAGGTCGACGCTGTCGACCGCCGTGACGGCGCCGCGTCGAGAATGGAAGTGCTTGGCGATGCCGACGAGCTCGATGGCAGGGACGGGAGCCGCCGCGTCTACGCGCTGATCGGCAACGGGGGCACCGGCCGGAACTTTGTCCTGCTCGACGGCGCGCAAACTGCTCGTGTCCATGGGCATGGGCCTCCCCAGGGTTCGGGACCGCAAGCATCCTGACACGTCGGTTGCAGCGAAGACAAGTGATTCCGTACTCTGGGGAAAGGATTCCTACGGATTCGCTTGCTGAAAGCGGCTGCGACAAGTAGAAAGCTCTGTTGTGGCACGAAACGCACCGAGGGAACGTGTGGACGACACATCCAAGGCCATCATCGAGCAACTGCAGGCCGACGGACGCCGCTCCTACGCCGCGATCGGCATCGCGGTCGGACTGTCCGAGGCCGCGGTGCGGCAGCGGGTGCAGAAACTCGTCGACTCGGGCGTCATGCAGATCGTCGCGGTCACCGATCCGATGCAGATCGGATTCGCGCGCCAGGCAATGGTCGGGTTGTCCGTCATAGGTGACGTGGAGGCGATAGCCGAGAAGCTCGCGCAGATCGACGAGGTCGACTACATCGTCGTGACCGCCGGCTCGTGGGACATCCTGGCCGAGGTCGTCGTCGAGGACGACACGCACCTGCTGCGCCTGGTCAACGACCGGATTCGCGCCATCGACGGAGTCACCAAGACCGAGTCGTTCCTCTATCTCAAGCTCGTCAAGCAGACCTACAACTGGGGCGCGAAATGAGCCCCACATTTTTCGAGGGAAGTAGCACATGACCACCACGCCGATCGAGACCACCAACAGCCAGGACGCGTCCGAGCTCAGCGCCGCCGCGCGCGAGCACCTGTGGATGCACTTCACCAAGCTGTCCACCTACGCCAACTCCCCCGTCCCGACGATCGTGCGTGGCGACGGCGCCCGCATATTCGACGCGCACGGCAAGAGCTATCTGGACGGGCTCGCAGGCCTGTTCGTCGTCCAGGCGGGGCACGGCCGGCGTGAGCTGGCCGAAGCCGCGTACAAGCAGGCGTCCGAGCTCGCCTTCTTCCCGCTGTGGTCCTACGCCACCCCGCCGGCGATCGAACTCGCCGACCGGCTTGCCGACCTCGCGCCGGGCGACATCAACAAAGTGTTCTTCACGACGGGTGGCGGCGAGGCCGTCGAGACGGCCTGGAAGCTGGCCAAGCAGTACTTCAAGATCACCGGCAAGCCCATGAAGCACAAGGTCATCAGCCGTCACGTCGCCTACCACGGCACGCCCCAGGGGGCGCTGTCGATCACCGGGATCCCGGACGCGAAGAAGTGGTTCGAGCCGCTCGTCCCCGGGGCGCACAAGGCACCCAACACGAACTTCTACCGTGCCCCCGAACACGGCGACGACCTCGAGGCATTCGGACGCTGGGCCGCCGACGCCATCGAGCAGGCGATCGTGTACGAGGGCCCGGAC
>JALZAI010000017.1 GCA_030948475.1 Actinomycetota bacterium | reverse complement strand
GTGGCCGGGTGCCGGCCGAGCTCACGACCGCCGAGTTCTTCGCGGACGCGGCGCGGGTGCTGCGCGCCGATGGCGTGCTGCTGGCCAATCTCGCCGACGGACCGCCGCTGCAGTTCGCCCGACGCGTTGTGGCCGCGCTCGAGTCGGCACTGCCGAACGTCCTAATCCGCGCCGACGCGGCAGTGCTCCGGGGCCGCCGCTTCGGCAACCTGGTTCTCGCAGCCTCGCGGACCGAACTGCCGGTCGGCGAGCTGTATCGGATCGCGGCGGGTGCGACATTCCCGCAGCGCGTGGTGTCCGGCGCCGCGCTGCGCGGGTTCGTCGCAGGTGCGGTGCCGCTGACCGACGCGTCCGCGATGCGGTCCCCGCCTCCGCCCGACGAGATCTGGCGGGTCGGCGGCTGACAGGATCGGGGCGTGAGCGAGCGCAGCGAGCGAACCAATGTCATCGCGCTTTGCCGGCCGAACGAGCGCAGCAAGGCTCGGGCGTGAGCGACGAGCCGCTGTTCGCGAACCGGTCCCGCGCGGAGTCGTTCGGGACGGTGGCCGCGAACTACGACCGCTACCGTCCCGGCTACCCGGACGCGCTGATCGACGATCTCGTCGCGCAGGGCCCGCGCGATGTGCTCGACGTCGGCTGCGGCACCGGCAAGGCGGCGGTGCTGCTGGCGGCGCGCGGGCTCGATGTCCTCGGCGTCGAGATCGACGAGCGGATGGCCGAGGTAGCCCGCAGTCATGGGATCGCCGTCGAGGTAGGCGATTTCGAGAACTGGGACGCCGCCGGGCGGCAGTTCGACCTGATCATCTGCGGGCAGGCCTGGCACTGGGTGGACCCGAACAGGGGCGTCCCGAAGGCGGCCTCGGTGCTGCGGCCCAGGGGCTACATCGCCGTGTTCTGGAACTACGACGAGCTCGACGAGCCGGTGCAGCAGGCGCTCGACGCGGCGTACGAGAAGCACGCCCCGGAACTGCTCCAGTCGGTCGTCGCCGGCCGGAACAAGCAGAGTGACCGGCCGCACGCCGCGGCGTTCGAGTTCGACTCCGGCTTCGGCAAGGTGAGCACGAAGCACTACCGCTGGGAGCGCACCTTCACCGCCGACGAGTGGGTCGGCATGGCGCGCACCCACAGCGACCACCTGATGCTGGCGCCGGACCGGCTGAAGGCGCTGACGGTCGCCGCCCACCACGCGATCGTCGGGCTGGGCGGATCGTTCGTCGCGCATTACGGAACGTATGCGCTGTTCGCCCAGCATCCGGCCGAAGGCACGCTGGCCGCCGAGGACGTACTGAGCTTCCCCGAGGTCGCCGACACCCTCGGCGTACCGCTCCGGCGGGTGCATCAGCACGTTCGGGACGGTGACCTCGTCGCAGTACGCAACGGTGCCGACGGACCGCGCGCGGTACCGGCCCTCTTCGTCGACGGGAACCAGATCGTCAAGGGGCTGCCGGCGGTGATCCGGCTACTTCGCGACGCCCACTTCGCCGATCCCGAGATCGTCGACTGGCTCTACCGCACGGATGACTCATTGCCCGGCACGCCGATCGAGGCGCTGCGCCGCAACCACGGCCGCGAGGTCAAGCGGCGCGCCCAAGTCGCCGGGTACTGATGCACCTCGCCTACCTGCTGATCCTGGTCGGCTGCGTCCTCGGCACGCTACCTCTGGAGCTGGTACTGCACACCCGGGTGTATGCGCGCTGGCGACGCCTTCTCGTCACGCTGGCGCCCGTGGTGGTCGTTTTCGGAGCGTGGGATCTGCTGGCGATCCACCAGGGCACCTGGTCCTACGCCGGCCGCTACCTGGTGGGCGTGTTCCTGCCGGGACGGCTGCCCGTCGAAGAGCTGCTGTTCTTCCTGGTCGTCCCCACCTGCGCGGTGCTCAGCTTCGAGGCGGTCCGAGCGCGGCGTCCGCAGTGGTTCGCCGACTCAGCATGAGCTATACGTTGCTCGCCGGTATCGGAGTAGTTGCGGCTGTGCTGCTCGATTTGGTCGTGCTGCGGACGAAGCTGGTGCTGCACAAGGGCTTCTGGACCGCGTACGCCATCATGTTCGGTTTCCAGCTCGCAACGAATGGATTGCTGACCGGGCTGCCGATCGTCAGCTACGACCCAGACCGGATTCTCGGCTGGCGCCTGGTGTACGCGCCGGTCGAGGATCTGCTGTTCGGCTTCGCGCTGATCACGACGACGCTGTCGCTGTGGGTGTGGACGGGCCGGCGCGCCGGGCAAGCCACGCGCGCCGCAGGCCGCTGAGCCCGGCCCGTCCCCGCGTGCGCAGACCCACGACGACCCGGCCGTGGAACACGTCGTAGTCGGCGGCTTCGATCTCGTCCAGGATCGCCCGGTACAGCGTCAGCGCGGTGTGCAGGCAATCGCGCGAAGTTGAGTGGACCAAGTCGATCCCCGGCTCGGCGCTGCGGTACAGCTTGCGCGCGCGCTCGATCTCCCAGGCCAGCAGGTTGCGGATCGACTCGTCCACCCGCCCGCGCCGCAACCGGTCGCGGTCGACCCCGAACGCCGCGAGGCTGTCCTGCGGCAGGTAGACGCGGCCGCGGCGCAGGTCCTCGGCGAGGTCGCGGATGAAGTTGGTGAGCTGGAAGGCGTAGCCCAGGTCGATGGCGGGCGCCTCGAGTTGGTCCCAGCGGATCTCCGGGTCGGCGCGGCCCAGGATCGGCACCATCTGCAGTCCGATCACGGCCGCCGAACCCCACATGTACCGCTTGAGATCCTCGAACGTGGCGTACTCGGTGACGTCGAGATCCATCCGCATCGCGTCCAGGAAGTCGGCGAGATAGCCGTGCGGGATTTCCCAGCGTCGCACGGTGTCCAGCGCGGCGCGCGCGACCGGGTCGCTGGTCGAACCCCAGTCGAGATCGGCACGGAACTGCCCGGCCCACCCGTCGAACCGCTCGGTCCGACCCGGCGTCCCGAGATCGTCGACGAGATCGTCGACGTGCCGCGCGAAGCCGTAAAGCGCGTGCACGTAGGGACGCTTGTCCCGAGGAAGCAGCAGCGTGGCGAGGTAGTAGGTGCGCCCGTGTTCGGCATTGAGCCGCCGACACCTCTCGTATCCAGCCCGCAGCGCGGGATCGGTAATTCCCGCGGCGTCGAGTTCGCGCGTGGCAAGGATCGAGCTCATGGCGCTCCGGTGATGCGCTCAGCGGCCAGGCGTCCGGAGATGAGCACCATCGGCACGCCGATGCCGGGCTGGGTATTGGCGCCCACGAAGACCAGGTTCTGGACGTGCCGGTCGAGGGTGGACGGGCGGAACGGTCCGGTCTGGCGGAATCGGTGCGACGCACCGAACGGTGTCCCGGCGGCCAGTCCCGCAGCCGCCCAGTCGGCGGGCGTGACCAGGTAGGAACACTCGATGCCGTCGCGGAAGCCCTGGTAGCCGCGGGCCTGCAACGTGTCGAGGATGTGCTCACGGTAGTGCTGCCCGTCCGTTGCCCAGTCGATCCGTCCGCGCTGCAGGTTCGGCGCCGGGAACAGCGCGAAGTAGGTGTGCCGGCCGACCGGCGCCAGCGATGGATCGGTCAGCGTCGGCGTGCTGAGCAGGAAGGACGGATCGCGCATCGTCTCGCCGCGACCGATCTGCTCGAACGTCTCGTCCCACGCATGGCCGAAATTGATCGTGTGGTGCGCCGGATTCTCGAACCTGGCCGACGAGCCGGCGTGCAGCACGACCGCCGAGGGGGAGTAGCGCAACCGCTTGACCCGGCGCGGGGTGTAGCCGGGTGGAAGCAGCTCGCGGTAGGCGACCGGCAGGTCGGCGTTGACGACGACGGCGTCCGCGGGGATGCGCTCACCGCCCGTGGTGAGTACCGCGCGGACGCGCTCGCCGGATATTTCGATGCTTTCGACGGCGGTACGGTAGCGAAAGGCGACACCATGGGCCGCCGCGGCGCCGGCCAGCGCCCGGGGCACGGCGTGCACGCCGCCCTCGGGGAAGTACACGCCCCCGACGCAGTCCAGATAGCTGATCACGCAGTAGATCGCAAGGGCCTGGGCCGGCGCGAGACCCGCGTACATCGCCTGGAACGAGAACAGTCGCCGTAACCGCTCGTCCTCGACAAAGGACGCGATCTTCGGGCTGAGGCGGCGGAACGCGCCCATGGCGATCAGCCGCGCGAGGGGCGGGCCGGCGAGCTGCCACGGCGAGTCGAGATTGCGGTCGATGAAATGCGGCATCTCGATGCGGTAGAGCGCACGCAGGTACTGTACGAGCCGGCGATAACCATCGGCGTCCTTGGACCCGCAAGTCGTCGCGATCTCGTCGGCCATCGCGTCGACGTCTGCGTGCACGTCGATCGTCGAACCGTCCGCGAAGCGCGCGCGGTAGGCGGGATCGAGCCGGTGCAAGGTGAGCCAGTCCGCGAGTCTCTCGCCGACGGCGGCGAGCGGATCAGCGATCAGTTCCGGCATGGTGAGCACGGTAGGGCCGCTGTCGAAGTGGTAGCCGTGATCCTGGATCAGCCCGGCGCGGCCGCCCGGGATCGCTTCGCGCTCGACGACGGTGACGTGCCGCCCGGCTCCGGCCAGGTGCAGCGCCGCCGAGAGGCCGCCGAGCCCGGCGCCCACGACGACGACCGAGTCGGTTGAGCCCGGGACGGTGCGCATCACCCGCAAACCAGATCAGTCGCGCTGTACGCGCAGCAGCATCGTGGTGCGCGACCGGACGGCCAGCACGGCTCCGGCGGCTATCATTTCGGCGGTCGCGGGTTCCCCGCTCGGCTGGCCGGTGTCGACGACCATCCGGTAGCCGGATGCCCAGGGCAAGCCAGGCAGGCAGAACCCGCCGTCGTCGGAATCGGCGTGCAGCAGCAGCAGGTACGAGTCATCGGTGATCACCTCGCCCCGGCTGCCGCGATGGCGCAGTCCCCGTCCGTCGAGGTACATGCCGATCGAGCGCAGCCCGGTGTCGAACCAGTCGGCGTTCGAGAACTCGCGTCCGGCCGGGTGGAACCAGGCGAGGTCCTTGCACCCGTCCCCGCCGTCGACCGGCCGACCCTCGAAGAAGGCACGCTGGCGTAGGACCGGCGCCGAGCGACGCAACTGCAGCAATCGGCGCACCAACGCCAGCAGATCTGCGCCTTCGTCGCTGGGCAACCAATCGAGCCAAGAGAGCTCGTTGTCCTGGACGTAGGCGTTGTTGTTGCCGCCCTGAGTGCGCCAGCGCTCGTCGCCGGCCACGAGCATCGGGGCGCCGGTCGAGAGCAGCAGCGTGCTCAGCAGGTTTCGGGCCTGGCGCAGCCGCAGCGCCGCGACCTCCTTGGCCGCCGGCTCACCCTCGGTCCCGCAGTTGTACGAACGGTTGTCGTCGGTCCCGTCCCGGTTGTGCTCACCGTTGGCCTCGTTGTGCTTTCGCTCGTACGAGACGAGGTCGCGCAGCGTGAACCCGTCGTGCGCCGTGACGAAGTTGATGGACGCCATCGGCAATCGGCCGTCGTCGCCGTAGAGGTCCGACGAGCCGGACAGCCGGAAGGCCAGGTCGCGGACGCCGCTGTCACCGTGTGCCCAGAACGTGCGGACCGTGTCGCGGAACTTCCCGTTCCACTCCGTCCACAGCGGGGGGAACTCGCCCACCTGGTAGCCGCCGTCGCCGACGTCCCACGGCTCGGCGATGAGCTTGACCTGCGAGATGATCGGATCCTGGTGGATGGTGTCGAAGAACGACGACAGCTTGTCGACGTCGTGCAGCGCGCGGGCCAACGCCGAAGCCAGGTCGAAGCGGAACCCGTCCACGTGCATCTCGGTGATCCAGTAGCGCAGCGAGTCGGTGATCAGCTGGAGCGGGAACGGACGGCGCGCGTCGAAGGTGTTCCCGCAGCCGGTGTAGTCGGCGTAGCGGGACGGATCCCCGGCAGCGAGCCGGTAGTACGAACCGTTGTCGATGCCCCGGAAGCACAGCACCGGGCCATCGGGGCCGGCCTCGGCGGTGTGGTTGTAAACGACGTCGAGGATCACTTCGATCCCCGCGGCGTGCAGGGCCCGCACCATCGACTTGAATTCGCGTACCTGACTGGCGCGCTTCGACGAGTAGGGCTCGTGCGGGGCGAAGAAGCCGATCGAGTTGTAGCCCCAGTAGTTGTGCATCGCGCGGCGCTGGATGGACGGCTCGGAAGCGAACTGGTGGATCGGCAGCAGTTCTACGGCCGTCACCCCGAGCGAGGTCAGATAGTCGATGGCCGCGGGATGCGCCAGCCCGGCATACGTGCCGCGCAGCTCCGGTGGGATCTCCGGGTGGAGCCGGGTGAATCCGGCGACGTGCAGCTCGTAGATGACGGTGTCGTCCCACGCCACCTTTGGGCGTTTGTCCTCGCCCCACGGGAACGCATCGTGGATGACCACCGAGCGCGGCACGTACGGCGCCGAGTCCTCGGGCGTGTTCGGGTACGCGGCGGGGTGGTCCACGAACTTGCCTTCGATCGCGCGTGCGTAGGGGTCGAGCAGCAGCTTGGCGCGGTTGTGGAACAGGCCCCGAGCAGGCTGGTAGGGACCGTCGACCCGAAAGCCGTAGCGCTGTCCCGGACCGAGCCCGGGCAGGTAGCCGTGCCAGACGTGGTAGGTCGTGTCGGCGAGCGGGATCTCCGTCGCGCGATCGTCGTCGAACAGGCAGACCGTGACGGCTGTGGCGGTCGTCGACCAGAGCGCGAAGTTGACACCATCGCCGTCCCAGTGCGCCCCGAGCGGGAACGGTCGGCCCGGCCAGCAGCGATCCAGTCGGGCGGCGAGGGCGGCGTTGAGATCGTCGGGAAGCATCGCAGGGAAACTTTAGCCGGACGCACTCGATTCTCAGCCAGTGCTGCATCAGTGCTCAGTTCGTGCCCGGGTGGCTGGCATTGGGTAGGACCTATGCCGGTGGGACGATCCGACTGGCATGGAGGTGAATCGAGCATGAACGCGCAGCACGAGCCGGACGGCCCCTATGATCCGCGCAGCTGGGCCGGCTCGCCTTACGCGCCCTCGCACGGCTATCCGTACTACGGCCAGCCCTACAGCGATCCGCCCGCCGGCGGGCAGGGCGGCCAGCCGTTCGGTCCGCCCCTGCCGACGCCACCGAAGCGTCGCCGTCGCCTCGCGCTGGCCGTCGGCGTGGCCCTCGTGGCCATCATGGCCGTGTTTGTCGCCGGGCTCGCCACCGGGACGAACACAGTGAACGGCACGCCGGTCGCGTCCGAGCAGACGCCCTCGACCGGGAGAACGGGCGGCGTCCCGACCGTCCCTGGCCCGTTCGGCAACGGCAGCACCCGCAGCCCGAATTCGAGCGGACGTCCGACTACATCTTCCGGGCATGCCACCGCGAAGCAGACGGTTGGGGTCGTCGACATTTACACCCGGCTCGGCTTCCAGGCCGCGTCCGCCGCCGGCACCGGCATGATCCTCAACTCGAGCGGCTACGTGCTCACCAACAACCACGTGATCGACGGCGCCACGACCGTCCGTGTCGTTGTCGTGTCGACCGGAACGTCCTACCGGGCAACCGTGGTCGGCACCGCGCCCACCGAGGACGTCGCGGTGCTCAAGATGACCAACGCCGCCACCTCGGCGAGTGCCAACTTCGGCAACTCGGACAGCGTCCAGGTCGATGACCCGGTCACCGGCGTCGGTAACGCGGGCGGCGTCGGCGGCACGCCCAGCGCCGCGACCGGCCGGGTCACCTCGCTGCACAACACGATCACCGCGTCGGACGAGAGCGGGTCCAACCCCGAACGGCTGACCGGGATCATCGCGAGCAGCGCCCCGATCCGGTCCGGCGACTCGGGCGGCCCGCTGTACAACGGTGCCGGCGAAGTGATCGGCATCGACACCGCCGCCAGCAGCCACGGCCAGGCTGCCGGCTTCGCGATCCCGATCAACCGCGCGCTGAGCGTCGCGGCAGAGATCCGCAAAGGCGTCGAGACCAGCGTGATCCACATCGGCTACCCGGCCTTCCTCGGGGTCTCGCTGTCGCAGCAGGCCACGAATGGCGCGGGTGCGCTGATCGGGAGCGTGATCGCCGGGCTGCCTGCAGACAAGGCCGGCATCGTCGCCGGCGACGTGGTCACCAAGGTCAACAAGACGTCAGTCGCTAACTACTCGCAACTGCGCAAGGCGGTCGCAAAGCTGAATCCGGGCGACCGCGCCATGATCAGCTATACCGACCAGGCGGGCCGCTCGCACCGGGCAAACGTCACGCTGATCACAGGCCCGGCCGACTAGAACTGTCCCCAGCGGCGCGCGTCCTCCTCCCAGAACGCGCGCCGCACCAATGCGCGAGGATGGGCGGGTGGGGCACACCAACCCGGACGCCGTGCTGCAGTTCCTCGATGTCAGCGTTCGGCGCGGGGACAAGACATTGCTCGATCACATCGAGTGGACCGTCGAGGAGGACGAGCGGTGGGCCATCCTCGGACCGAACGGCGCGGGCAAGACGACGATGATGCAACTCGCGGCAGCCAATATGCACCCGACCAGCGGTGAGGTCTGGGTATTCGGCGAACGCCTCGGCCGGGTCGACGTGTTCGAACTGCGTCCCCGGATCGGGCTCGCCACGGCCGCGATCGCCGAGCGGATACCGGCCGGCGAACTGGTGTCCGATGTCGTTGTGAGCGCCGGGTACGGTGTGCTCGGGCGCTGGCGCGAGGCCTACGGGCGCGTCGACGTGCGGCGGGCCCGCAAGCTGCTCGACCGGCTCGGCGTCGGCCCGCTCGCGGAGCGCACCTTCGGCACGCTGAGCGAGGGCGAGCGCAAGCGAGTGCAGATCGCCAGGGCGCTGATGACCGATCCCGAGCTGTTGCTACTGGACGAACCGGCCGCCGGCATGGACCTCGGCGGCCGCGAAGACCTGCTGTGCCGGCTGACCCGCTTCGCCGAGGACCCGGAAGCGCCCGCGTCCGTCCTGGTCACCCACCATGTCGAGGAGTTGCCGCCGGGAATCAGTCATGTGCTGCTGTTGCGCGACGGGACAGCGGTCGCGAGCGGGCTGGCCCGCGACGTCCTCACCCCAGCGAACCTGTCCGAGGCGTTCGGGCTGGGGCTGCGGATCGAGAGGCGCGGTGGACGCTGGTACGCCCGCGCTGTCTGACGCCTGATTTACCTCCCAGCTGCCGGTTTCCGGCCCGCGAACGGGCGACAGCGGGGTAACACAGCCGTCCGTCTAGGCTCATCCGCGAGAGCAACTGGCGACGGGACGAGGTGGCATGGGCGAGTTCGTGCAGGTCGAATCGGGCGGCGACGCGCCGCCTGGGGTAGCCACGATCCGGCTGAACCGACCACCGATGAACGCGCTGAACACCCCGCTCCAGGAGGAGCTGCGCGACGCGGCCGCGCAGCTCGGCCGCGACCATTCGATACGGGCTGTCGTGATCTACGGCGGCGAGAAAGTGTTCGCCGCGGGCGCGGACGTCAAGGAGTTCGCCGGCCAGGATCACGCACACATGCTGCGCGACACCGGCCGGCTCACGTCGTCGTTCGACGCGCTGGCCCGCCTGCCGAAGCCGGTGATCGCCGCCGTCACGGGGTATGCGCTCGGTGGCGGCTGCGAACTTGCCCTCACCGCCGACTTCCGGGTCAGCGCCGACAACGCCCGCTGGGGGCAGCCGGAGATCCTGCTCGGCATCATCCCGGGCGCGGGCGGCACGCAGCGGCTGCCGCGGCTCATCGGAGCGGCCAGGGCCAAGGATCTCGTCTACACCGGCCGCTTCGTCGAGGCGCAGGAGGCGCTCGAGATCGGGCTGGTCGACGCCGTCGTCCCCGCAGCCGAGGTGTACCCGACGGCCCTGAAGATGGCTGCGCGGTTCGCGACGGGACCCTCGCTGGCCCTGGCGGCCGCGAAGGCTGCGATCGATGGCGGCCTCGACGGCGATCTGGCCAACGGGCTGCGCCTGGAGTCGCACCTGTTCGCGTCACTGTTTGCCACCGCGGACCGCGCGCTCGGCATGAAATCGTTCCTCGAGGACGGCCCGGGCAAGGCGAAGTTCGGCAGTCCCTAAGTGGGCCGAGCCGAAGCGATAGCCGACGATCGCGCGCTTCGATCCGGACGCACGCCTGCCGCTGGGCACCAACGGAGATGATCTGTGTCCACCCGGAAGATCATTTCCGAAGCGAACTCTCCCTCCTGCACGGACCAGCGGTGATGATCGAGTTGCCAGAACCTCACAGGGTATTTACGCTTGCAGAGTAGGTCGCTTGCGTCCCCCCGCGCCGATCGGCCTATCTGGTTGGTGCTCGTCGCCCCTGTGCGCGTGGCCGGCCTGTGGGGGGACTGTGCCGGCGGCAACCGGCACAGTCCTTCGCACTTCCAGGACTGCCGTTGTTGGGTCCCGCTAGGCGCTTCGGGGGGAGAGCCGGCCGGACTGACAATGGTAAGGGCGACGCCTCGGGTGGCCTTCCGACTCACGTCGGTGGCCCATTGCAGGGGACGATCCGAGGCGTCGCCCGTCTGCTCGATGCTGCCTCGGCGGGATTCGTCTGGCCGAGGCAGCACATCGGACCCCTGATAGAACTTGCTTTCAGTGCACGGTGCGAGGATCGATCGGCCGACGTCGTCGCGCACGTCCGTCGACAGAGAGAAGGAGGTGCCGCCGTGGCGAGCATCGAGAAGCGAACCCGCGACGGCCAGCTCCGCTGGTACGTCCGCTATCCAGACCCGAGCAGTCCCGACTTCCTCAAGCCCAGCGACGCGGACGCGGGCCGCGCTGCGTTCGCGAAAATCATGCGAGAGATCGTTCTTGATGGGTGCACCGCAGAGCGCTCCGATTGACGGGCAACCCAATGAGGAACGGCGGTTCAGTGCAGGTTGTCCTGTTCGATCTGGACGGCACGCTGTGCGACTCGGCGCCGGGCATCCTCGCCGCGCTGCGCCACGCGCTCACCGTGAACGGCCTGCCGCTGCTGGACCCGAGCACCGAGCGCGACATCCTTGGGCCGCCCTTCGACCAGTCGTTGCCGCCGCTGATCGGCGCCGACCTCGTACCGGTCGTGATCGACGCGTACCGGGCCTGCTACGCCGGCGGCGCGATGTACGACGCGACGGTGTTTCCCGGCGTCCGCGCCCTGCTGGACGCGCTGCACGGCGTCGGTACCCGACTCGCCGTGGCGACCAGCAAGCCCGAGGCCTACGCGGTTCCGGTGCTGGAACATCTCGAGATCGCCGGATACTTCGAGGCGATCGGCGGCGACGACCTCGAAGGGACGCGGCACACCAAGGCACTGGTGATCGAGCACGTCCTGAATCGGCTCGGTCGCCCGGAACAAGCAGAGATCCTGATGGTCGGCGACCGCAGGCACGACATCGAAGGCGCCCGCGCGCACGGTGTCGAGACCCTCGCCGTCACGTGGGGTTACGCGATGCCCGGCGAGCTCGAGGCGGCCCGTCCACTCGCGATCTGCAGCACGGCGAGCGAACTCGTCGATCGCCTGACAAAACGGCGCGGCTAGGGTCGGCGGGCATGCACGACCTCGACCGCAGCTCGGCTACGGCCCGCGCGTGGGTGCACGAGGCGATCCGCCGTGTGGAGGCGGACGCCAACCGATCCGCCGACACGCACCTCGTGCCGCTGCCGTTGCCGTCGATGCCCTCCGTCGACCTCTATCTCAAGGACGAGTCGACGCATCCGACCGGTTCGCTCAAGCACCGACTCGCCCGCTCCTTGTTCCTGTACGCATTGTGCAATGGCCACATCGCCGAGGGAACAACCGTGATCGAGGCGTCGTCCGGCTCGACCGCGGTCAGCGAGGCGTACTTCGCGCGGATGCTGGGACTGCCGTTCGTCGCGGTGATGCCCGCCTCGACGAGCGCGGAGAAGATCGCCCTGATCCAGCGCGAGGGCGGCCGATGTCATCTCGTCGCGGATGCGACGGCCGTCTACACCGAGGCGACTCGGCTCGCGTCCGTCGAGGGCGGGCACTATCTCGACCAGTTCATTTACGCCGAGCGGGCGACGGACTGGCGCGGTAACAACAACATCGCCGAGTCGATCTT
>JALZAI010000438.1 GCA_030948475.1 Actinomycetota bacterium | reverse complement strand
CCGCAGTGCTGACCCGGTAGCGTCACGGCTCGTGAGCGAAGCGTGCGAGCGAACCGTGGGCATGGGCCTCTGGCGGCCGAACGAGCGCAGCGAGGCTCGGTCGTGAGCGAAGCGTGCGAGCGAACCGTGGGAATAGGCCTCTGGCGGCCGAACGAGCGCAGCGAGGCTCGGTCGTGAGCGAAGCGTGCGAGCGAACCATGGGAATAGGCCTCTGGCGGCCGAACGAGCGCAGCGAGGCTCGGCCGTGAGCCGCGGGCAGCAGCCTCGGGACCAGGCGGCCGCAAAGGACGCGGCCGCCGAGGACGCTGCCGCGATCGAACCGAGCCCCAGTGATCGAGCCGCAGCCGATCCGGCTGACTGCGGCGCGGGCACCGACCCGGAGCGGGCCGACGTCTCGCGGATCGAGGCCGCGCTGTCCGAGATCGACACCCTGGACGCCCGCCCGCTCGCCGAGCATGCCTCGGCCTATCAGCGTCTGCACGGCGAACTCCAGGCCGTGCTCGCTGAGATCGACAGCGCCTGAGCGCGCATCCGGCCGCATGCCCCGGCGCGTCCAACGGCTCGACGCCGAACTTGTCCGGCGCGGACTGGCCCGCTCCCGGGAGCAGGCGGTCGAGCTGATCGTCGCGGGACGGGTCGAGGTGCGTGGCGTCGCCGCGAGCAAGCCGGCCACGGGCGTGACGGCCGGCACCCCGGTGCGGGTGCTGGCCGACGAGGACGATCCGGGCTACGCCTCACGCGGCGCGCACAAGCTCGCCGGCGCGCTCGACACGTTCGGCGCACTCCGCGTCGCCGGTCGCCGCTGCCTGGACGCGGGCGCCTCCACCGGAGGATTCACCGACGTGCTGCTGCGCCGCGGGGCTACCGAGGTGGTGGCCGTCGACGTCGGCTACGGCCAGCTCAGCTGGGCGCTGCGCAACGACGAACGCGTCCAGGTGCACGACCGCACCAACGTCCGCACCCTGAGCGCCGAAGCGATCGGCGGGGCGGCGACACTCACCGTCGCCGACCTGTCGTTCATCTCGCTCAAGCTGGTCCTGCCTACCCTGGCTGCCTGCACTACCGACGACGGAGACCTGCTCCCGATGGTCAAGCCGCAGTTCGAGGTCGGCAAGGACCGCCTGGGCAGCGGCGGCGTGGTCCGGGATCCGGCGCTGCGGGCTGAGGTTGTCACCGACGTGGCAGCCGCCGCCGAAGGGCTCGGCTGGCTGAGCGCCGGCGTGTGCGCGAGCCCGTTACCCGGCCCGTCCGGCAACGTGGAATTCTTCCTGTGGTTGCGTCGCTCGGTGAGCCGGCCGCTCGACCGGGACGCGATACACGAGGTCGTCTCGACAGCGGAGGTTGGGTCCCGATGAGAGCTGTGCTGCTGGTCGCGCACACCGAGCGGCGCAGCATCTGCGAACAGGCGACGCGCGCTGCTGTGCAACTGCTCGCGGCCGGCCTCGAGGTCCGGGTGCTCGCCGATGAATCCTCGTACATGAGCGTCGACGGGGTCGTCATCGTCGACCCCGAGTCCGCCGCCAACGCGGCCGAGGTGGTCCTAGTCCTGGGCGGGGACGGCACGTTTCTGCGCGCTGCCGAACTGGCCCGCCCGAGCGGGGTGCCGTTGGTCGGGATCAACCTCGGACATGTCGGCTTCCTCGCCGAGGCGGAACCCAACGCGCTCGCGTCCACGGTTGATTGGATCGTCGCGGGTGAGTACGCGGTCGAGGAACGGGTCACCGTCGAGGCCGAGGTCGTCGTGGACGGGGCGATCGAGCACCGGGTCTGGGCGCTGAACGAGGTCTCCCTCGAACGGACCAGCCGCGGGCGCATCCTCGAGGTCGCGGTAGCCGTCGACTCCCGTCCGTTGCTGCGTTTCGGTTGCGACGGGATGCTCTGCGCCACGCCGACCGGCTCCACCGCGTACGCGTTCTCGGCGGGCGGCCCGATCGTCTGGCCGAACGTCGACGCGCTGCTGATCGTGCCCAATGCCGCCCACGCGCTGTTCGCCCGACCGGTCGTGGTCGCGCCCACGTCGACCGTCGACATCGATCTGCTCAGCCGTGGACACGAGGCGGTGCTCAGTTGCGACGGGCGCCGGTCCCTGCCGGTCCCGCCCGGCGCCCGGATCACGGTGCATCGCAGCGATCAACCGGTGAAGATCGCGCGTATGGCCGGCTGGAACTTCGCCGACCGTCTGGTTAGCAAGTTCCAGCTACCGGTGCGCAGTCTGCGCTAGGCGTCGCCTTCGTCGATCGCACTCGAGTAACCCGGTGCTCGAGGAGCTGCACCTGCGCGGCCTCGGTGTCATAGACGACGCCGTCCTGCCGCTCGGACCCGGCCTCACCGTGGTCACCGGCGAAACGGGCGCCGGCAAGACCATGGTCGTCACCGGCCTCCTGCTGTTGTTCGGAGCCCGCGGCGACTCGGCGCGGGTGCGCTCGGGCGAAGAGCAGGCCAGCGTCGACGGACGCGTGGAGATCGATCCCGCCTCGCCGGTCGCCGACCGGGTGCTCGCCGCCGGTGGCGGCCTCGATGACGGCACCGGTCTCGTGCTGCGGCGCGTCGTCAGCGCCGCCGGGCGCTCCCGGGCCTTTGTCGGTGGCGCCCCTACCCCCGTCGCCGTCCTCGGTGAACTTGCCGAGCGGCTGGTCACGGTCCACGGCCAGTCCGATCAGCTGCGCCTGACCCGTCCCGGCGAGCAGCGGGCCGCCCTCGACCGCTTTGCCGGGCTCGA
>JALZAI010000189.1 GCA_030948475.1 Actinomycetota bacterium | reverse complement strand
CCTACCGCGATCTGCGTGTACGCGTTCCCTTCGGTGGCAGTGACCGTCCTGCCGTTGTCGTTGCTCCACCTCGGCCACGCGGTAGCGTTCGCCGGGCTGATCAGCGCGGTCGCGCTCGGCGCGGGTGCGGTCGTCCAGCCCGGCGCGCATCTGCTCGGCGCGCGCACGGCCTATGTGGGTGTCGCGATCGGTGCCCTCGGGTACGGCCTCGGCGCCGCGGCGGCGCACGAGGAGTCGATGCCGCTGGCGTTGGCGGCCGGTGTCCTGCTCGGCGCGGGCAGCGGCCTGTGCCTCAACGCCGGCCTCGTCCTCGTCCACCAACTGTCCACGCCACTGACCCGCGGTGCCTGCAACGGACTGTTCTATACCTGGGCCTACCTCGGTTTCGCCGCGCCCTTCCTGAGCACCGCATTCGCTGTGGGCAACCTGTCGACCCCGCTGACCGTGCTCGCAGCGGTTGCGCTCGCGACGTCGATCTGGCTCGCCGCGAGCCTCCGCCCTTCCAAGACCGGGCCAGGAGCGCGAGACTGAGGTCATGACAGATCATCGGCACATCCTCGTGGCGCGGGAAGGCGACTTCGCCACTGTCACGATGAACAACCCGGCCAAGCGCAACGCGCTCTCGCTCGAGCACATGCGGGAACTGATCGCGGCGTTCACCGAGGTCGGTGACAGCGACGCGCTCGGCGTGGTCCTCGCTGCGAACGGCCCGGTCTTCTCGGCAGGGCACGACTTCGCCGACGTCGTCGACCACGACCATGCCGCCGTGCGCGCGCTGCTGGGCACGTGTACGCAGCTGATGGTGCTGCTACAGGAGATCCCGCAGCCGGTGGTGGCCCGGGTCCATGCCCTGGCCACGGCCGCGGGCTGTCAGCTGGTCGCGAGCGCCGATCTCGCCGTCGCCGCAGAATCGGCCGGGTTCTGCCTGCCGGGCGGCAAGGGCGGCTGGTTCTGCCATACTCCGTCGGTCGCAGTCGCGCGCAACGTCGGGCGCAAACGAGCGCTGGAGATGGCGATGTCAGGGGACGTGATCGACGCGCACACCGCGGCCGACTGGGGCCTGGTGAACCGCGTCGTCCCGGACGCCCAGCTGGACTCGGCCGTCCAGGACCTGCTCGAGCGGGTCACGCGCGGCAGCGCCGAGAGCAAGGGGCTCGGCAAGCAGGCCTTCTACGCGCAGGTCGACCTCGACCAACCCAAGGCCTATGCGTACGCCGTCGAGGTGATGACCGCGGCCAGCCAGCTGCCCGACGCCGGTGAGGGCATGCACGCCTTCCTCGGCAAGCGCAAGCCGGAGTGGAGGCGCGGGCGCTGATGTTCGATGCCGAGCGGAGGCGGCACATGACCGACGGACGTCGCGAGGGGGTTCGATGCCGCAGGACGATCCGGCGAACACGGCCGTGAACCCGCTGCTGAGCATCACGGATCTGGCGGTGCGCTACGGCCGAGCAGTCGTTGCGCTGCGCGGCGTCAGCCTCGAGGTGCCCGAGGGCGGAATCGTCGCTGTGCTCGGCAACAACGGCGCCGGCAAGACCACCTTGTTGCGGACGATCTCGGGCACCCATCGCCTGCACCGCGGCGTCATCGAGCGCGGTTCGATCGAATTCGCCGGGCGCACGATCACCGGAGCGCAACCGGGACAGACCGTCGAGCAGGGCGTCGTGCAGGTTCCCGAGGCCCGGCGCATCTTCGGACGGCTCACCGTCGAGGAGAATCTGCGTGCCGGTGGCATCCGCCAACGCGACCGGACCGCCAAGGCCACGTCGCGTGCGCAGGTCTATGAGCTGTTCCCGGTCCTGGCCGAGCGACGCAGGCAACGTGCGGGGCTGCTCTCGGGCGGCGAGCAGCAAATGCTGGCCATCGGCCGCGCTCTGATGGCCGGCCCCAAACTGCTGCTGCTGGACGAGCCCTCCTTGGGCCTCGCCCCGAAGATCATCGGCCAGATCGCCGACGTCATCTCCGAGATCAATCGGCAGGGGACGGCCGTACTCCTTGTCGAGCAGAATGCCGAGATGGCGTTCGAACTGGCCGGCTACGCGTACGTGCTCGAGATCGGCCAGGTGTTGCTGCAGGGCAGCGTCGCCGAGCTGCGGGGCACCGACCAGGTGCAGCGGCTCTACCTCGGCGGCGGGGCCCCGGATCGCGCCCTGGTCAACGAATCCGGGCCGGCACGCCGCACCCTCGCACCCTGGCCGGACGCGCGATGAGCGAGGCAGCGGGCGGCGCTCGGCTGATCGTCGAAGACCTCACCGTGCGCTTTGCCGGCCTGACCGCCGTCGATTCGGTGTCGTTCACCGTCGAGCCCGGCACCGTGCACGCGTTGATCGGCCCGAACGGAGCCGGCAAGTCGACCTGCTTCAACGTGCTCAGCGGCGTGTATCGCGCGACCAGCGGCACGGTCCGTCTCGGGCACACCGACCTCACCCGGCGGCGTCCGCACGAGATCACCCGGCTCGGGGTCGGACGCACGTTCCAGAACATCGCGCTCTCGCCGCGCCAGACGGTCCTCGAGAACCTGATGCTCGCCCGCCACGTGCTGATGCGGTCGGGGTTTCTGTCCGCCGGTCTGCGCCTGCCCGGCGCCGGCACCGAGGCGCGGCGGCACCGGGAGCGCGTGGAGGAGATCGCGGCGTTCGTCGGCGTCGAGCAGCACCTCAACAGCCCGGCAGCGCTGCTGCCCTACGGCGAGCAGAAACGCGTCGAGTTGGCCCGCGCGCTGTGTACCGAGCCGAGACTGCTGCTGCTGGACGAGCCGGTGGCCGGCCTCACCGCCGAGGAGAGCCGCACCATGGCGCAGGCGATCCTCGACGTGCGCGACGAGCTCGGCGTTTCGGTGCTGATCGTCGAACACGACATGGGTCTGGTCATGGGCATCGCCGACCGGGTGAGCGTCCTCGACTTCGGCAAGCGCATCGCTGACGGGCCTCCAGGTGAAGTGCAGCGCGACCCGGCCGTCGTGCGCGCGTACCTCGGCACCGGCCGCGAGAGCCCCGAGCAGATGGCCGCTCTCGCGGCGCCGCGCGGCGGCCACGACGTGAGCATTGCCGAGACCGGGTCGGAGGCGCTGTGACATATTTCGGTGAGTTGATCATCAACGGCATCTCGCTAGGGTTTATTTACACGCTGATCTCGCTGGGCTTCGTCGTGATCTTCAAGGCGACCGAGGTCGTCAACTTTGCGCAGGGTTCGATGTTGCTGCTCGGCGCGTACGTCGTCGCCCGAGTGCACGACAGCGTGGGCTTCGTCCCCGCGGTCCTGATTGGGATTGCCGCCGGAGCGCTCGGAGCGCTGATCATCGAACGGGTCTTCGTCGCACAGGCCCGTCGTGCCGACGCGACAGCGCTGGCGATCCTCACCATCGGCATCGACATCGTGCTAGCCACCGAGCTCACCCGCCGGATCGGGCAGGACGTGCTTTCCTTCGGCGATCCGTGGGGCAACAACACCGTTGATCTCGGCCCGTTCACGGTTCCGCAGGCCCGGGTGGCCGCGATGGCCGTGTCGATCGTCCTGGTCGGCGCTTTCTTTGCCGCATTCAAGTACTCCAACTGGGGCGTCGCGACCCGGGCCACCGCGGAGGACTCCGAGGCGGCCGCGCTGATGGGCATCCGCCGCGGCCGCGTGTCGCTGGTCGCCTGGATCGTGGCGGGCGCGCTGGCCACGGTCGCCGGCGTGTTTCTGGGCACCTCACCGAGCCCCGGCCTGAACAACACGTCCAACCTCACCGCGCTCAACGCCTTCCCCGCTGCAGTCGTCGGTGGCCTGGACTCGACCGGCGGCGCGGTCGCCGGCGGGCTGCTGATCGGTGTCGTGCAGTCGCTGGCCGCCGGCTACAACGACCAGCTGTCCTTTCTGGGCGCGCCGCTCGGTGACGTCGCCGCGTACGGCGTGATGTTGATCGTCCTGCTGTGGCGACCGAGCGGGCTGTTCGGCACCAAGGAGTTGGCGCGTGTCTGACCCGGCTGCTCGCAGCGCCCTCCGGCGACGCCTGCCGCTGTTCGTGGGCGTCGGGCTGGTGGTCGTCCTCGCGGTGCTGCCGCTCTACGTCGAGGCCTTCTGGTTGCAGCTGGGTCTGTTCGTGTTCGCGGCCGCGATCGGCGCGATCGGGCTCGGCATCCTCACCGGCAGCACCGGTCAGCTGTCGCTTGCGCACGCGTTCTTCCTCGCCGTGGGCGCGTACGGCTACAGCTACTTCGCCGGCACGAGCACCGGTATCGGGGGCGGCGTCATCGTGCACGGTGCCGGGCTGCCGCCGCCATTGGCGATGGTGCTCGCCGTGCTCCTGGCTGGGTTCGCCGGCCTGCTGTTCAGCCCGATCGCGAGCCGGCTGCGCGGCATCTACCTCGGCGTCGCCTCGCTGGCCCTGGTCTTCATCGGCCAACACGTTCTGCTCAACGCCAAGACCGTCACCGGCGGGTTCTACGGCCGCAATGCCCCACCTTTCTCGCTGTTCGGCTTCTCCTTCACCGATGCCAACCCGCCGCTGACCGTGTTGAACGTGCCGTTCGGGCAGCGCGAGCGGCTGTGGTACCTCGGCCTCGTCCTGCTCGTGCTCGCCTATCTCTATGCGCGCAACGTGCTCAACGGACGCCCCGGCCGAGCCCTGCAGACCGTGCGGGACGGCGAGGTCGCCGCGGCAGTCATGGGGGTGAACGTGCGTCGCTACAAGGCGGCGGCCTTTGTCCTCTCGTCGATGTACGCCGGCCTGGCCGGCGTGCTCATCGCGCTCGCCTTCCAACGTCCGGTCCCCGATTACTTCGACCTCGGCCTCTCGGTCACCTACCTCGCCATGATCGTGATCGGCGGCCTTGGCTCGGTACGCGGGGCAGTGGCAGGCGCCGCGTTCGTCACCGCGCTGCCGCTCGTCCTCACGCATTACTCCGACAGCCTGACGTTCCTCGCCCAGCCGGGGGAATCCGGTGTCGGGCCGGCCGAGTTCTCCAACTTTGTCTACGGCGGGGCGATCATCCTGGTCATCCTGGTCGCGCCCGGCGGTCTGAGCGCGGTGCTGAGCGGCTCGACCGGACGCCCGCCGAAGCCGGACCCGGCGCATCCGTCCGGCCCAACCGCTCCGTCCCCGGAGGTATCGCTCGAAAAATCCCTTGATAAGGAGGCCAGACAGGTATGACGCAGACCAGCAGGGCGAGGCGGAGGCACCCCCTTCGCAACGTGCTCGCCGCCGCGACCATCGCGGTGCTCCTCGTCGCCGCGTGCAGCACCAAGGCGAAGACGACGACCCAGACCGGCAACTCCGGCAGCTCCAGCAGCATCAAGACCGGCCCGGGTGTCACCAGTTCGACGATCACGCTCGGTGCGCTCACCGACCTCTCCGGCGTGTTCGCCGTCCTCGGCAAAACGGTGACCCAGGGCACCCAGATTTACTTCGACGCCCTGAACAAGCAGGGCGGGGTGTGCGGACACAAGATCAAGCTGCTGGTCAAAGACCACGGATACGACGTGCAGAAGGCGGTCGGGCTCTACTCCGACCTGTCGACTCGGGTCCTCGGCATGGAGCAGTTGCTCGGCTCGCCGATCAATGCCGCGCTCAAGCAGAACATTGAGACGGACAAGATGTTCACGATCCCGGTCTCCTGGGCGTCGACGATCCTCGACAACCCGAACAACATGATTGTCGGGACGACGTACGACGTCGAGATCATCAACGGGGTGGCCTGGCTGATGAAGTCGAAAGGACTCAAGAAAGGCGACAGCATCGGACACATCTACATCCAGGGTGAGTATGGCGAGAACGGATTCCTGGGCAGCCAGTACGCCGCCAAGAAGGCCGGACTTAAGGTCATCGGCTCGCAGATCACCGCGACGGCCACCGACCTGACCAGCCAGGTCACGTCCCTGAAGGCCAAGGGTGTCAAGGCGATCCTGTTGACCACCACGCCAACTCAGACCGCCTCGGCAGTCGCGGTCGACGCGGCGTCCGGCCTGAACGTGCCGGTCGTCGGCAACAACCCGACCTTCGTCCCGCAGCTGCTCAAAACCGCCGCAGGTCCCGCGCTGCAGAAGCTCTTCTACCTCGTCGCCTCGTGGGATCCGTATTCGGGAACCAGCAAGGGGGCGACCACGGTGCGCGACGCATATAAGGCGAAGTACCCGAAGGACGTCCCGAACGGCGGGGTCGACTGGGGCTACGGCGCGGCCGTGGCATACGCGACCGTGCTGAAGAAGGCCTGCGCTAACAAGGACCTCTCGCGCGACGGCATCCAGAAGGCGTTCCGGGAGACTACGAATGTCGCCACCGACGGCCTGTTCCCGGCGCTGGACTACAGCTCACCGGGTGACCCCGCGACCCGTGAGTCACTCGTGGTGCGGGCCGATGCCAAGGCTGCCGGCGGGTTGACCGTGGTGCAGCCGCTCACTGAGAGCAGCTACGCGAAGAGCTACACCGCTCCGGCGCACGGCAAGTAGCCGCGGTCGGCAGCGTCAGGTGGCCTCGGGCCCGCGCGCAGCTAGGTCGGTAGCACGCTCTCGGCTTGCTTGCGGGCCCGGTTGGCGGCGCGCTGGGCGTTCTTGCGGGCTGCCTTCGCCCCGGCCTTCGCGCTGGCGCGGGCCTGGGCGCGGGTTTCGATGCCTATCGCACGGGACTCAGTCAGCGCGGCGTCGATGACCAGGCTGGTCCCGATGCCCAGCATCCACACGTCCTTCGCGATGGTGATCCCTTGCTGGGTCGGGCGCGGGCTGCCCTCCTCGTGCATGCCCGGCGTACGCCACCACACGCCAAGCAGACTTCCCGAGAAGCCGGCCAGCGCGAGCCCGGCCAGACCGGCCGGCACGATCGGCAGCAGCAGCGCGGCACCCAGTGTCGTCTCACCGACCGCGAGCGCCTTCAGGAACGGCTTCGGTGGAACCTTGTGCACGATCGGGTACGCCCCGCTCGCCATCCCGTGCAGCGCCGTCGCGGTGTCGTCGTCGGCATTGAACTTGCCGACGCCGGAGTTCAGGATGAAGGCACCGGTGGCCGCGCGCAGCGGCGCTCGGCGAATCTTTGCGGCAAGAGTCATGACCGGCTCATACCCATGAGGGCAGCCACATATGCGCGTGCCACGTGTCGTAGGTCAACAGACCGCCGGTGAGGACCGGCCACATCCAGGCGAAGTCCACGATCACCAACGCGAGGTATACCGAGACGCCCGCGGCGCCCCAGCGGCGTCGTCGCCACGCCCCCGCATCGCGGCCCCGATCTCCCGTCGCACGCAGCGACGGGCCGAGCATCACCCCGAGGGCGAGGCTGAGCCCGATGATCAGGAACGGGACGAGCGGGGCCATGTAGAACAGGAACATCGTCCGCTTGAGATCCTGGAACCAGACCGCCCATCCCGCGAGGAAAGCCACCCACACCGCCCCGGCCCGCCAGTCCCGTGTCGTCACGTAGTGCCAGGCGAGCCACAGCAGCATCGGCACGAAGGCCCACCACAGCAGCGGCGTGCCGATCAGCAGCACCTCGCGTGCGCAGCTCTTCGCACCGCATGCGGTCGAGCTGCCGTTGTAGTAGAAGTCCACGGGGCGGCCCAGCACCAGCCAGCTCCACGGGTTCGAGGCGTAGGCGTGGCCACTGGCCAGCCCTTCGTGGAAGCGGTAGGCGTCGAGCGTGTAGGCGCCGAGTGAGCGGATCGGGTCGGGCACCCAGGCCCAGCTGAACGGCACCCTGAGGCCGAACAGCTCGAGGTGGGTGGACGGTCCATGGGTATCGGCCCAGTGCCGTCCCCACGAGTCCTCGCCGGTGAACCAGCCGATCCAGCAGGTCAGGTAGGCGATGATCGGGACGAGCCCGAGTGACCCGATCGCCGGGACTACCGAGCGCCAGGCGGTCCAGCGGGTCGGTTTCTCGACCCCGGCGGCCTTCAGCGCGGCGCGGTCCCAGACCAGGCTGAGGATCACGAAGAGCACGAAGAACGACAGGGCGGTCCACTTCACCGCGCCGGCGAGACCGAACAGCACCCCGGCGAGCAGTCGCCAGGGACGCGGCCCGAGGGTGGGGACGGCGCCGCTGAGATCCGCGCCGTCCGCGATCAGCCGGGCCAGCCGAGCACGCATCCGGTCCCGGTCGAGCAGCAGTGCTCCGAACCCGGCCACCACGAAGAACTGCAGGAAGACATCGAGAATGGCGGTGCGGGCGAGCACGAGCGAAAGGCCGTCCAGCGCGAGGAGCAGCCCGCCGATCGCGCCGAACAGGTTGGAGCGGGTCATCCGCCGGACGATGCGCGCGACAAGCAGCACGGTCAGGCAGCCGAAGAACGCCGGGGCGATGCGCCAGCCGAGCGAGTCGTTGCCCCACAGGTTCGAGCTGAACGCGATCAGCCACTTCCCGAGCGGCGGATGGACGATGAACATGTACCCGCGGTTGTCCTCGTAGCCGTAGCGCAGTAGTTCCTGCGCCTCGGTCGGGTAGTACGCCTCGTCGAAGATCTTGTCCGGCGGGAAGCCGAGCGCCCAGAAGCGGGTGAAGCCGGCGAGGATCGCGAGACCCGCCGCGACGGCCCAACCGATCCAGGGGCGAGGGTCCTGCCACGGGGCGAGCGCTGCCGGAACCGGACGGGCCCGCTGCGGCGGTTCGAGGTCGTCGACGTCGTCGGACGCGCCCGCGGACGCCCGGTCCGCCAGCGTCGCCGTCACGCCGTCGATCTTAGGCTGACCACTCGGACCGCTGATCGGTGGTCGTTTCGGTCATCAAGCGGAGGACTACCGTGCCAGCATGGGCGCCGGGCGGGTGATCCTCGGCGGTACTCCGCTCGGGCAGCCCGGAGACGCTTCGGCACGGCTGCGCGAGGCCTTGGCCACCGTCGCGGTGATCGCCGCGGAGGACACTCGACGGGTTCGCCGGCTGTGCCGCGATCTCGGCGTGGTCCCGTCCGGTCGCGTCGTGTCGTTCTTCGAGGGCAACGAGACGTCGCGGGTGCCCAGACTGATCGAGACGCTACGGGACGGAGCGGATGTGCTCGTGGTGAGCGATGCCGGGATGCCGGCGGTGTCCGATCCCGGTTACCGGCTGGTGGTCGCAGCGATCGAGGCTGATGTCGAGGTGACCGCGCTGCCCGGCCCGTCGGCGGTGACGACGGCGCTCGCGGTGTCCGGCCTACCAGTGGACCGGTTCTGCTTCGAGGGATTCCTGCCGCGCCGCGCCGGCGAGCGGCGCCGCACGCTGACCGCGCTGGCGGACGAGGGCCGCACGCTGGTGCTGTTCGAGGCCCCGCACCGGCTGGCCGGCTCGCTGGCCGACCTAGCCGCGGCGTTCGGGGCGGCGCGTCCCGCCGCCGTATGCCGTGAGCTCACCAAGACCTACGAGCAGGTGCGCCGAGGCACGCTCGGCGAGCTGGCCGAGTGGGCGCGCGGGGACGTCCGAGGCGAGATCACCCTCGTCGTCGGCGGCGCATCCCGCGGGGCGTCCGCACCGGACGCGACGGCACTGGCCCACGAGGTAGCCGGCCGCGAGGCCGACGGGGTAGCGCGCAAGGACGCGATCGCGGAGGTGGCCCGGCGCCACGGCGTGCCCAAGCGGCGCGTGTTCGATGCGGTCGTCGCGGCAAAGCGCTGATGTGCTCGGGTCTGGCGGTCGCCCGGTCTAGGGGTGCCGGGCGCGCCCCGGTCGGGTTGAAGCGTGTGCCACCCAGATCAACGAGGTCTACCAGGAATAACGAACCGCGCCCCGCTCGGGGGACGATTCCTGCCAGATTTGGCGCGGTTTAGATCGGTGCGCACGCTCAGGTCTGCCGCCGTCGTGACAGGCGGCGCCCGCGATCAATCCGTATGCCGCTCACTAGGCTTCGAAACGTGAGCGAGCGAAGCGAGGGAACCAGTGTGATCGAGCTTTGCCGGCCGAATGAGCGTAGCGAGGCTCGGACGTGAGCGAGCGAATTTTGACGGCGGTGGCGTGGCCCTATGCCAACGGGCCGCGGCACATCGGCCATGTCGCGGGATTCGGCGTCCCGTCCGACATCTTCTCCCGCTATCACCGGATGGCCGGCGACCAGGTGCTCATGGTCAGCGGTACCGACGAGCACGGCACACCGATCCAGGTGCAGGCCGACCGGGAAGGCGTGTCGCCGCGCGAGCTCGCCGACCGCAATGCGTTGATCATCGCCAAGGACCTCCAGCAACTGGGCCTGTCCTATGACCTGTTCACCCGGACTACGACGAAGAACCACTACGCGATCACGCAGGAACTGTTCCTCGGCCTGTACCGGAACGGCTACGTCTTCCGCGAGTCGCAGCTGGGCGCGATCAGCCCGTCCACCGGGCGCACCCTGCCCGACCGCTACATCGAGGGAACCTGCCCGATCTGCGGCTACCCGCACGCGCGCGGCGACCAGTGCGACAACTGCGGCAACCAGCTCGACCCGATCGACCTGATCAACCCGGTGTCGCGGATCAACGGCGAGACGCCGAAGTTCGTCGAGACGGAGCAGATGATGCTCGACCTGCCTGCCTTCGGCGAGGTGCTCGCCGACTGGCTCAAGAAGCAGGACCACTGGCGGACCAACGTACAGAAGTTCAGCCTCAACCTGCTCGACGACCTCAAGCCGCGCTCGTACACCCGCGATCTGGACTGGGGCATCCCGGTGCCGCTGGACGGCTGGAGGGACCGCTCGGACAAGCGGATCTACGTCTGGTTCGACGCGGTCGTCGGCTACCTTTCCGCGTCGATCGAGTGGGCCGTGCGGACGGGAGACCCGGAGGCGTGGCGCGCATGGTGGCAGCAGCCGGACGCCAAGGGCTACTACTTCATGGGCAAGGACAACATCGTCTTCCACGCCGAGATCTGGCCGGCGATGCTGTTCGGCTACTCCGGCGTCGGCGCGAAGGGCGGCACGCCCGGCTCGCTGGGCGCGCTGAACCGTCCGTATGAGGTCGTGTCCAGCGAGTTCCTCACCATGGAGGGACGCAAGTTCTCGTCCTCGCGCAATGTCGTGATCTACGTCGGCGACATGCTCTCGCGCTACGACCCGGACGCGCTGCGCTACTACCTCGCGGTCGCAGGTCCGGAGAACCAGGACACCGACTTCACTTGGTCGGAGTTCGTGCGGCGCAACAACGACGAACTCGTCGCCGGCTGGGGCAACCTGGTCAACCGAACGATCTCGATGACCGCGAAGAACCTCGGTGCGATCCCCCCGGCCGGTTCGTTGACCGACGCCGACCACGCATTGCTGGCAACGTCGCGCGCAGCGTTCGGGACGGTCGGCGAGCTGCTGTCACGCTCGCGACAGAAGGCGGCGATCACCGAGGCGATGGGCGTGGTTGCGAAGGCGAACAAGTACCTGTCCGACATGGCGCCCTGGCAGCTGCGCACGTCCGACCCCGAACGGATGGCGTCGGTGCTGCACGTGGCGCTGCAGGTGGTTGACGACGCCAAGACCCTGCTCACGCCGTTCCTACCCTCGTCCTCGTCACGCGTGCACGCAGGACTCGGCGGGACGGACGCCTGGGCGTCCATGCCCGAGCTGGTCGAGGTCGACGAGCCGACCGCACCCGGATCGCCGAATTACCACGTCCTCACCGGCGACTACACCGACGGCCCGACCTGGCAGTCGCGGCCGATCGAGGTGGGCCGTCCGATGGCTGCGCCTACGCCCGTGTTCGCGAAGCTCGACCCGTCGGTGATAGACGAGGAGCTCGCCCGCCTCGCCGGACCATGACCGATCTTGGCCCTGGGGCGGCGCGACACGCCGCAGCAGACGCCGCGCCGGGGCCAATGGTCGAGCCGCTCGCGGTGCCGGTGTTCGACGCACACACCCACCTGGACGCGATGGCCGAGCGGTCCGGACTCGATGCGTCGCACGAGTTCGTGGCGCAGGTGATGGCCGACGCGCGGGCGGTCGGCGTGGTGCGGGCGATAACGGTCGGCGACACGGTGGCGTCCTCGAGCTGGTGTGTCGCGGCTGCGAGGGCGCATCCGGACGTCTACGCCGCGATCGCCGTGCACCCCACCGAGGTTGGCGGCCTGACCGACGAGGACTACGACGAACTGGAGTCGCTCGCGCTTCAGGACCGGGTCGTCGCCGTGGGGGAGAGCGGCCTGGACTACTACTGGGACCGCGCCGAGCCGGCGCTGCAGCAGGAGCACTTCCGCCGGCACATCGGCCTGGCCAAGCGGGTCGGCAAGCCGCTCATGATCCACGACCGGGACGCCCACGCCGACGTGCTGCGCATCCTCCGCGAGGAGGGCGCGCCCGAACGAGTCGTCTTCCACGCCTTCTCCGGGGACGCCTCGATGGCCCGTGAGTGCGTTGCGGCTGGCTACCTGCTCTCGTTCCCGGGGGTGGTGACATTCCGTAACGCGGCGGCCCTGCGCGCGGCCGCTGCGGTCGTCCCGCTCGGGCAGTTGCTCGTCGAGACCGACGCGCCGTTCCTCACACCGCACCCCTATCGCGGACGCCCCAACGCGCCGCGCCTGCTGCCGCTCACCGTCCGCGGACTGGCAAATGCCGTGGGCGCCGAACTGAACGAGGTCTGCGCCGCCGTGCGCGCCACCGGGTCGCGGTTCTTCGGGCTGCCGACGACCTGACGCCTGCGTGCCCGATTTGACCGGTAGGTTCGGGGCGTGTCCGTATTCACATAATCGCTTGCAATTGCACGCACATGCTTTCGTTGCACCGGACGTGCCGGTGCGGTACGCAGGTTTGCGGGCACGGATCCGCACCGGCTCCACCCCTGGGCTGGCGGGAGCACAGCATGATCAGCCCGTGACGACGGCTTGCGTCCAACGGATTCCGTGGCGCAATCGCAGGCGCCCCGAGCAGGCCGGGCCGCTGCCGATCCCGCGTCGATCGGCGTCAGCCGGTTTGGTGGAAAGTTGTCCGGATACCAGTCGGCTCGTTACCGTGCCGTGACCAGCGAATACGCATCGACTACGCGAAGCGTGTGACCACGAATAGGAGTCTTGATGCGCCGCAGCCTCAAGTACGGCATCTGTGCCGCCGTACTCGCGGGGGCCGTGGGCGGCACCGTCGCCGCCTTCGCCACCGACAGCAGCACGCCCAGCAAGTCGATCGCCCTGACGGTGGACGGCCGGACCACCCGGCTCACGACCACGGCGAGCACCGTTTCCGACGTCCTCAAGGGCGCCGGATACCGAGTTCGCTCGCACGACATCGTCGCGCCGGACCCCAGGTCGATGATCGCCGACCACGCCACGATCGTTCTCCAGCGGGGTCGGTTGCTGCACCTCACCGTGGACGGCTCGAACACGAGCATCTGGACGACGGCCCCGACCGTCGCGGCCGCGCTCGGGCAGTTGGGCTATCAGAACACCGAGTACGTGTCCGTGTCCCGCTCCAAGCGCCTACCGCTGGGCAGTACCTCGATCGTGCTGCGCTCACCCAAGCAAGTGATCGTCGTCCACGACCACCAACGCACCCAGGTCATGACGACCGACGCGACCGTGGGCCGGGTGCTCAAGGATCTCAACGTCACGCTCGGCGCGCACGACCGGCTCTCGCCCCGGTGGACTAGCGCGATCATCAAGAGCACGACGATCGTCGTCAAGCGCGTCGTGCACAGGAGCCAGACCGTGCACCGGTCGATTTCCTACGACGTGGTCAAGCACAGTGACTCGTCCATGTACCAGGGCAACACCAAGGTCGTGACCTATGGCAAGCAAGGCTCGGCCAAGCTCGTCTACGACGTGGTGTTCGTCGACGGCAAGCGGGTCGGCCGTACCCAGGTGAGCCGCGCAGTAGTCAGAGCGCCCACCAACCAGGTGGAGAACTACGGCACCAAGTCCAAGCCGGCTCCGCCGCCCCCGCCGTCCCCGCCGGCGCCGTCCCCGTCCCCGCCGGCCCCGCCCTCGGGGGGCGGCTCAAGCAGCAGCGGTCTGAACTGGGACGCCGTGGCCAACTGCGAGTCCGGCGGCAATTGGCACATCAACACCGGCAACGGCTTCTACGGCGGGCTGCAGTTCGACTCCAGCACGTGGCTGTCCAACGGCGGCGGCGCCTACGCATCGCGGGCCGACCTGGCCTCGCGAGAGCAGCAGATCGCCGTTGCGACGAGCCTGTACAACAAGGCCGGTTCCAGCCCATGGCCGGTGTGCGGAGCAAACCTGTAACCGGTAACCGCTGTACTACGAACCGAAAACCCGTCCGCCCAGGCTCTCCCCGCGCCCCCACCCTGAGGAGAACTTCCGCGTGCTGCGCATTGTCAAATACGGCGTCGTAGGTGCCGTACTCGCCGGAACGGTCGGCGCGACCGCCGCCGTCTGGCCCACTCCCGACAAATCCGTGACCCTCGTCGTCGACGGGCAGTCCAACAAGATCGAAACCACGGCAAGTGACGTATCCGGTGTCCTGCACGGCGCCGGATACGACATCGGCAGGCACGATATCGTCGCCCCGAGCCGGAGCTACGCGATCCACACCGGCAGCACGATCGTGCTCCGGCGCGGTCGGCTGCTGCATCTGGCGATCGACGGCGTGAGCCGCGAGATCTGGACCACGGCGCCGACCGTGGCGGACGCGCTCGGCCAACTCGGCATCACCGCCGCGAACTTCACGTCGGTGTCGCGCGCGAAGCGGCTGCCGCTGAAGCCGACCGACATCACCATCCGGACGCCGAAGCAGGTGACGATCAAGCACGACGGCCGCCAGCAGCGGGTCACCACCACGGACGCGACCGCCGGGCGGTTGCTCGACGACCTCGGTATCAAGCTCGGCCCGGACGACCGTCTCTCGCTGCCACAGACCACGGCGCTGAGCGCCGGCACCCAGATCACGGTGACCCGGGTCAAGCGGACGATGCTCAGCTCCACCAAACCGTTGCCGTACCCGACCAAGTCGGTCGACGACTCGGCCCTGGAGCGCGGCAAAACCGAGATCGCCACCCACGGAAGGAACGGCCTGGTCAGGATCACCTACGCAGTGGTCTACGTCGACGGCAAGCTGGCCGGCAAGACGAAGATCGCCACCAAGACGCTGCGCGCGGCCGTCGTACAGATCGAGAAGGTCGGCACCAAGAAGCCGGTTGTCACGAGCCCGTCCGGTTCGCCGCAGGCCATCGCCCAGCAGTTGCTGGCGCAGCGTGGCTGGAGCAGCCAGTTCAGCTGCCTGCAGCAGATGTGGGACCGCGAGAGCGGCTGGCGCACGAGCGCGAGCAATCCGAGCAGCGGGGCGTACGGCATCCCGCAGGCCCTGCCCGGCTCGAAGATGGCCAGCGCCGGTTCGGACTGGCAGTCCAGCGCCCGTACCCAGATCACCTGGGGCCTGGACTACATCGCCTCCCGCTACGGAGATCCGTGCGGGGCCTGGGCTACCTGGCAGGCCAACGGCGGCTGGTACTGAGCCGTCTCGTCCGGGGGTTTCGTGCTGGCCAACATCGTGCTGAGCCGGCTCGCCCGGCAATGGTGTGCGGCGCGCCATGCCCGACGGGTACCAGGCGCCGTGACCTGAGGCAGCCGTCCGCATCTGCGTTGTTCCGAGTCCGGCACACTCGACCGGGTGAGTTCCGCGCTGCTCGGGCTGGGCGAGATCCGGGCGCTCGCGGCCGATCTGGGCCTGCGGCCGCGGAAGGCGCTCGGGCAGAATTTCGTGCACGACGCGAACACGATTCGGCGCATCGTTCGCACCGCCGACCTCCAACCCGGCGAGACAGTTCTGGAGATCGGGCCGGGGCTCGGCTCGCTCACGTTGGGACTGCTCGACGCGGGGCACGTCGTCACGGCCATCGAGATCGACCCGGTGCTGGCCGGAGCGCTGCCGGCGACGGTGTCCGCGAGATTTCCGGCCGCGTCCCTGTCCGTCGTGTCGGCGGACGCGCTGCGGATCACCGACCTGCCGGGGCAACCACCCACCGCGTTGGTGGCCAACCTGCCGTACAACGTTGCCGTTCCCGTGGTTCTGCACTTGCTCGAGGTCGTCCCGACGCTGTCCAGCGCGCTGGTGCTCGTCCAAGCGGAGGTGGCCGATCGGCTCGCCGCCGCACCCGGGTCGAGGGTGTACGGGATTCCGTCGGTCAAGACGGCGTGGTACGCCGCGGCGTCGCGGGCTGGCGCGATCGCCCGGACGGTGTTCTGGCCAGCGCCTAACGTCGATTCCGGGTTGGTCCGCCTGGTGCGCCGCCGGGCACCGGCCACCTCGGCAACACGGGCGCAGGTGTTCGCGGTGATCGACGCGGCATTCGCCCAGCGGCGCAAGATGCTGCGCTCGGCGCTGGCCGGCTGGGCAGGTTCGGCCGCGGCGGCCGAACAGGCGCTGCGCGCTGCGGGCATCGACCCCGCTGCTCGCGGCGAAACCCTGGACGTGCTCGCCTTCGCCCGGCTGGCCGAGCACCGTCCACCCTGACGCCCTGTTTGCACCTGGATTGCTGCCGGGGACGGGTCGCGGAGCCACCAATCCGGGTGCAAGCTGCGCGCGCAGGCCGACCGGCTAGCTACTGCCAGCCGACCGGCTAGCTGCGGCCGGCGAACAGCTTGGTAACCGAGCCGTCCTCGAAGACCTCCTTGATCGCCTTCCCGAGCAGCGGGGCGATCGAGAGGACGGTCAGCTTGTCGAACTGCTGTTCGGCGCGGATGGGCAGCGTGTTGGTAACGATGATCTCGGTGATCCGGCTGTTCTTGAGCCGGTCGACCGCAGGCGTGGAGAAGACGCCGTGCGTGGCCGCCACCACGACCTCGGTCGCGCCGTTCTCGAAGAGCAGATCCGCGGCCTTGCTGATCGAGCCGCCGGTGTCGATCATGTCGTCGATGAGCAGGCAGCACCGCCCGGCCACGTCGCCCACCACCCGGTTGGCGACCACGTCGTTGGTGGCGTCGATGTCTCGGGTCTTGTGGACGAAGGCGATGTCCAGGCCGCCGAGCGAGTCGGCCCATTGCTCGGCGGTACGCACCCGCCCGGTGTCCGGGGAGACGACGAGCAGATCCTGGCCGCCGTACTTGCGCAGCACGTGCTGGGAGAGCAGCGGCAGGGCGAACAAGTGGTCGACCGGACCGTCGAAGAAGCCCTGGATCTGCGCCGTGTGCAGGTCGACGGCCATCAGGCGGTCGGCTCCCGCGGTCTTGAACAGGTCGGCGATCAGGCGGGCCGAGATCGGCTCGCGGCCGCGGTGCTTCTTGTCCTGGCGCGCGTAGGGGTAGAACGGCGCGACCACGGTGATCCGCTTGGCCGAGGCCCGCTTCAGCGCATCGACCAGAATCAGGCTCTCCATGACCCACTGGTTGATCGGCGTCGTGAACGACTGGATCACAAAGGCGTCCGTGCCGCGCACCGACTCGTTCGGACGGATGAACAGCTCGCCGTTCGCGAACTCCCGCCGGATCGTCTCGGTGATGGTGACGCCGATTTGTGCGCCGATCTCGTCGGCTAGGTCCGGGTACGCGCCCCCGGACAGCAGTACCAGGCTCTTGCGTCCGGCGACCTGGAGAGTCGACATCAGGCGGTGTCCTCGTCGGGGTCGGCGTTCGCCCGTCCGGCCGCCTTCGCGGCGTCGGAGTCCGGGCGCTTGCTCACCACCCAGCCTGCCACGTTCTCCTGCCGGGCGCTGGATCGCCCCAGTGCTCCGGCCGGGACGTCCTCGGTGATGACGGCACCCGCCGCGGTGTAGGCGCCGTCGCCCACCTGGACGGGTGCGACGAACATGTTGTCGGCGCCGGTGCGCGCGTGGTCGCCGATGACGCTGCGGTGCTTGGCCAGGCCGTCATAGTTGACGAACACGGTGGCGGCGCCGATGTTGGTGTGCTCGCCGATCGTGGCGTCCCCGACATAGGACAGGTGCGGCACCTTCGTCCCGGCACCCACGTCACTGTTCTTGAGCTCGACGTAGGTACCGATGTGGACGCCGGCGGCGAGCCGGGTGCCCGGACGCAGGTAGGCGAACGGCCCGACCGTCGCGTCCGCGCCGATCTCGCAGCCCACGGCCACGGTCCGGTCGATGCAGGCCCGCGCGCCGACGCTGGTGTCGGTGAGGTTCACCTGCGGGCCGACCGTCGCATCCGCCGCGACGCGGGTGGTGCCGCGCAGTTCGGTCGAGGGCAACAGGGTGACGTCCGGCTCGAGCATGACGGTGGCGTCGAGCCAGGTGGAGGCCGGGTCGATGACGGTGACGCCGGCGCGCATGTGCCCGGCGACCAGCCGGTCGTTGTAGATCCGGTGCGCCACCGCAAGCTGGACCCGGTCGTTGACCCCGGCGGTCTCGCTTGCCGGGACGGTCAGCGCGGCCACGCGGCGTCCCGAGCCGACGAACATGCCCACGACATCGGGCAGGTACTGCTGGGCCTGGGCGTTGTCGGACGACAACTGGCCGACGGCCTCGCGCAGCAGGGCGTGGTCGAAGGCGTAGACCCCGGATGCGATCTCGCGCACGGCCCGCTCGGCCTCGGTTGCGTCCGCATGCTCGACGACGCGCACAACGGAACCGTCCGCGGCCCGGATCACCCGCCCGTAACCGCTCGGGTCGGTGAGCTCGCTGGTCACGAGCGTCGCGGCGGCGCCAGCCGCCTGGTGCGCAGCGGCCAGGTTGGCGATGACGTCCGGGCTCAGCAGCGGGGCGTCACCGGGCAGCACGAGCACCGTCCCGGTCGCCTCCTCGGGGACCGCGGCAAGAGCGAGCCGGACCGCGTGCCCGGTTCCACGTTGCTCGTCCTGTACCACTGCGATCGCGTCGGGTGCGATCGCAGCCAGGTGCGCTGTCACCTGCTCGCGGCGGTGCCCGACCACGACGAGGGTGGTCGTGGCGGCGACTCCGGCGGCGGCGGCGAGCACGTGCCCGAGCAGCGAGCGTCCGGCGAAACCGTGCAGCACCTTCGGCAGGGCGGCCGACTTCATCCGGGTGCCCTCGCCGGCCGCGAGGACGATGACCGCTGTGACCACGACCGCCACGCTGCCACTCCAGCTTCTCCTCGGCGATGACACCTGGCTGGGGGACTCGGACTCGAACCGAGACTGCAAGGCTCCAAAGGCCTGCGGGCTGCCGTTTACCCCATCCCCCATCGACCGCGGTCAGCCTAGCCGGGCGGCCTCGGTCTGGATTCCTACGGTCCCGTAAGTTACGCTTGCGTAACCGTCGCTGAACACCATCGCGGCGCTTGTTTTCGCCCCAAGGGTGCACACAGAGAAGAGCGAACGACATGACCTTGCTGGACGAGCGCCCCGCACCGGGCACTCCCAAACCGACGTTCGAAGGCCCCAAGCGGCGCGGCGAGCAGTTCGCCCTGTACCTCGTGGTCGCCGTGCCGTTCCTGGCCTTCCTCGCTGCCGTCCCGGTGGTCTGGGGCTGGGGCGTCGGCTGGACGGACGTCGCGCTGTTTCTCGCGTTCTATGTCATCTCTGGGCTCGGCGTCACGGTCGGCTTCCACCGGCTGTTCACGCACGGCTCGTTCAAGGCAACCCGGCCGCTGCGGATCGCGCTGGCGATCGCCGGGTCGCTGGCGATCGAGGGGCCGGTGATCCGCTGGGTCGCCGACCACCGCCGCCACCACGCCTTCAGCGACCGCGAAGGCGACCCGCACTCGCCGTGGCGCTTCGGGGACACGTTGCCGGCACTGATGAAGGGCTTCTGGTTCGCGCACATCGGCTGGCTGTTCGACCTCGAGCACACCAACCGCGAGAGGTACACGCCGGAGCTCATGCGCGATCGAGACATCACCCTGGTCGAGCGCCTCTTCCCGCTGTGGTTCGCAACCTCACTGCTGCTACCCGGCGTACTCGGTGGACTGATCACGATGTCCTGGGGCGGCGCGTTGTCGGCGTTCTTCTGGGCCTCGCTGGTGCGGATCTTCCTGCTGCACCATGTCACCTGGTCGATCAACTCGATCTGCCACATGATCGGCGAGCGTCCCTTCGCCGCCCGGGACAAGAGCGCAAACTTCTGGCCGCTGGCGATCCTGAGCTTCGGCGAGAGCTGGCACAACATGCATCACGCCGATCCGACCGCCGCACGCCACGGCGTACTGCGCGGGCAACTGGACTCGTCCGCTCGGGTGATCTGGCTGTTCGAGAAGCTCGGCTGGGCGACCGACGTGCGCTGGCCCAAGCCGGAGCGCCTCGCCAAGCTGCGCGTCTAGGTAACGGCGTCCCGACCGCGGGCGAACGCGGGGTCGCGCCAGGTCTGGTCGGCGAGCACCTCGCCTAGATGCTCCATCGCGTCCCACACCTGGGTGTAGGACAGATACAGCGGGGTACAGCCGAGCCGAAGCAGGTCGGGCGCGCGGAAATCACCGATCACCCCGCGCGCGATCAGCGCCTGGGTCACCTGGTACGCGTGCGGCATGCGCAGCGCCACCTGGGACGCGCGCCGTTCGCGCTGGCGCGGAGTGACCGCCTCGACGTCGGGCAGGTGCGCATCGACGTAGCCGATCACCAGATCGGTGAGCGCGAGCGACTTCGTCCGCACCGCGTGCAGATCCACCCCGTCCCAGACGTCCAGCGCGGCTTCCAGCGTGAGCATCGACAGCAGCGGCGGCGTACCGATCCGCGCGCGCTCGATGCCTTCGGCGGGACGGTAGCCCGGCTCCAGCGCGAACGGGTCGGCGTGCCCGTGCCAGCCGGTGAGCGGCAGCTCGATCCGGTCCAGGTGGCGCGCGGCGATATAGATCCAGGCCGGCGCGCCGGGACCGCCGTTGAGGTACTTGTAGCTGCACCCGACCGCGAGGTCGGCACCGGCCGCGTCCAAACTCACCGGGACGGCGCCAACCGCATGGGACAGATCCCAGACGACCACGGCGTCGGCCCGGTGCGCGCGCTCGGTGATGGCCGCGACGTCCCATAGCTCGCCGGTGCGGTAGTCGACCATACTGAACGCGACGACGGCGCAGTCCGCGTCAAAGGCCGCGTCCGCCGGCGACACGCGCTGCACCTCGAGCCCGAGGGCCGCGCCGACCGAGTCGGCGACGTACTGGTCGGTCGGGAAGTTGGCGCCGTCGGTGAGCAGTACCGTCCGGTCCGGACGCAGCCGCGCTGCCGCGCTGAGCGCCTGATACAGCTGGACGGTCGTCGAGTCGCCGCAGATCACCTGACCCGGCGCCGCGCCGACCAGGACCCCAATGCGATCGCCCACCCGGCGTGGCAGCGTCCACCAGTCGTTGCCGTTCCAGGACGCGATCAGGTCCGTGCCCCACTGCCGGGTCAGCGCATCGGCGATTACGCCGGGGACGTGCGCCGGCAGTGCGCCGAGCGAGTTGCCGTCCAGATAGATCACGCCGTCCGGCAGCCGGAATGACGCGCGGGTCGAGGCGAGCGGGTCGACGTGGTCGGCCGCCTGGGCCTGTTCGCGGGACGTGATCGGCTCAGACACCACGCACCTCCCAGAGATCGGGGAACGCCGGTCGGAACAGCGTCGAGCGCAGGTAGTGCGCGCCCGCCGATCCGCCGGTGCCGACCTTCGCCCCGATGATCCGCTCGACCATCTTCGCGTGCCGGTAGCGCCACTCCTGGATGCCCTCGTCGATGTCGACCAACGCCTCGCACACCTGCGCCCCCGACCCCGACTCGTCGGCGTAGACGTCGTTGAGCAAGGCCAGCACGATGGGGTCACCCGTCCACGCGTCGTGCGGATCGCGATCGGTGATCTCGGACGGGACGTCCCAACCCGCGGCGAGGAAGAACCGCAGCAGCGAGTCGAAGACCGACCGGCGGTGCAGGGCCGCGTCGAGTTGCGGATCCCCGGTGGGTTCGGTGAAATCGCGTCGTCCGAGCGTTGCCTCGATGACGCGGAACTGGTTGGACTGGAACCCGCTGGCCGTGCCGAGTTCGGGACGGAAGGACGCGAACTGCCTCGGCGTCATGGTTTCCAGGACGTCGAGTTGGCCCACGATCGTCTTGAGGATCTTGGCGATACGCCGCGCCGTGTGCAGCGCGGCCGCCGCGTTGCCGTCCTCCAGGCGCTGCTGCAGGTAGGCCGCCTCGTGCAGGATCTGCTTGAACCACAGCTCGTACACCTGGTGGATGACGACGAACAGCATCTCGTCGTGCTGGTCGGTGGCTGGTCGCTGGCAGGCCAGCAACTCGTCCAGACAGAGGTAGTCGCCGTAGGTGAGTCCCGAGCGAGACGTCGTGGTCATGGGACCATGATCGGTGATGAACGAGTCCAGTGGCAGGCCCCGGGTGCGGATGACCGGGCGCGAGCGGCGCGAGCAACTGCTCGATGTGGGACGGACACTGTTCGCCGAGAAGGGCTACGACGGCGCGTCCATCGAGGAGATCGCGTCGCGCGCGGGCGTCAGCAAGCCGGTTGTGTATGAGCACTTCGGCGGCAAGGAGGGGCTGTATGCCGTCGTGGTCGACCGAGAGATGAGCGGGCTGCTAGACCGGCTCACCGGCGCCCTGTCCGAGGGGCATCCGCGTCAGCTCGTCGAACAGGCCGCGCTCGCCCTGCTTACCTACATCGAGGAGCAGACCGACGGCTTCCGCATCCTCTCGCGCGAGTCGCCGGTCGCATCGTCGTCCGGCACGTTCTCCTACCTGCTCAACGACATCGCCAGCCAGGTCGAGCACATCATGGCCCGCGAGTTCGCCGAGCGCGGGATGAGCACCAAGCTCGCCCCGATGTACGCGCAGATGCTGGTTGGGATGGTGGCGTTGACCGGGCAGTGGTGGCTGGACGAGCGCAAGCCGCGGCGCGAGGAGGTGGCCGCGCACCTGGTCAACCTGGGCTGGAACGGCCTGGCCCACCTCGAGTCCGAGCCCCGCCCGCTGCCGAGGCAGTAGCGGCCGCGCCGCTCGCTCCTGCCGCGCCGCTCGCTCCTGCCGCGCCGCTCGCTCCCGCCGAGTGGTGCGCAAGCGGGCGAGTGACGCGTTATCTCGCACCACTCGCGACGGATCGCACCACTCGCGATGTCAACCGTCGGATGCCAGGATGTGGACGCCGAGCGGCCTGTGCACGAACGGTGCGCGCCGGGCGCGCCGCGGTTGCACACTTACCGGCCATGACCGACCTGATCAGGGTCAGCCACGGACTGTGGCGGCCACCAGCCGATGTTGTTGATCTACCCGGAAGGTGTGCGGCGCTGCTCGGTGTCTTGCCACCCGGATCGGTGTTCAGCGGCGTTACCGCTGCCTCGCTTCATGGGTTGTGGCTGCCGGAGGGCCAGCTTGGCAAGGTCGAGGTGACGATCACGAGGGACGCGCTAGCGCCGCGCGAGTTCGCGGGCAGTCGGCGAAGCGATCTTCGCGCCCGCCGCCGGACCCTCGCGAGCGACGATCGCGACTTCGTCGGGGGCCTTCCGGTCACCAGTGCCGCCCGCACCTGGATCGATCTTGCCGCGGAACTGCCTATGCCTGATCTCGTCGCGGCGGGGGATAGCGTCCTGCGCCGCCCGGGGTCCGCGGACTCGCTGCGCGAGGCGTTGAATCGGGCGCGCGGTCAGCGCGGAGTTTGCGCGGCGCGGGCAGCCGTCGAGTTCCTCGACCCGCGCTCCATCTCGCGCCCTGAGAGTCATCTGCGCTACGCCGTCCTTTCCTCGGGACTGCCTCCTCCGCTGGTGAACATGCCCATCTACACCGCGCGCGGTGAATGGCTGGCCGAACCTGATCTTTGTTATCGCGCGGCGCGGGTAGCGCTGGAGTACAACGGCTCAGATCACGCGACCGTACGCCGAATGCGCCGCGACATGACGCGCGGTGTCGACCTGGTTGCGCACGGGTGGCTCGCGATCGCGTTCGGCCCCGCCGAGGTATTCGGACGGCCCTGGCAGATCGGCCCACTTGTTGCCCAGGTCCTCGAAGACCGGGCGCCTGCACTGCTGCGCGAGTGGCGCGAAAGGCGCCGAGTGATGCGGCATACCGCACCACTCGCGGGATAACGCATCACTCGACGGAAGCGGGACGCATCACGGGACGGAAGCGGGCCGGAAGCGGGACGGAAGCGGGCCGGCGCAAAGGATTCAGTTCAGTTGTCCGACAGGCTCAGCCACTCATCCTCGGCCGCTTCGCGGCGGGCGGTCACCGTGCGCAGTTCGGCGTCCAGGGACGCGACCTTCGCATAGTCGCTCGCGTGCTCGCCCAGCGCCTCGTGCAGGACGCGCTCGCGCTGCTCGAGGCGGGCGAGTTCGCGCTCCAGCCGGGTCAGTTCCTTGCGCGCGGCACGGATCTCGCCGCCCGCCGTACGCGTGTCGCCGCGCGTCTCTCGCCGCGCCGCAGCGCTGTCGAGCGCCGTGGCCGCCCGCCGCGCCAGGTACTCCTCCACTCCACCCGGAAGGGCGGCCACCGCCCCGTCGCCGAGCAACGCCACCGTCGAATCGCAGACCCGCTCGATCAAATAGCGGTCGTGGCTCACGACGACAAGCGTCCCAGCCCACGCGTCGAGCAGATCTTCCAGCGCCGCAAGGGTATCCGTGTCCAGGTCGTTGGTCGGCTCGTCGAGCAGCAACACGTTCGGCTGCGCGAGCAGTACGCGCAGCAGCTGCAACCGACGCCGCTCGCCGCCGGACAGCTCGGCCACCGGCGTCCACTGCTTGTCGTTGGTGAAGCCGAACCGCTCGGCGAGCTGACCTGCCGAGAGCTCCACGCCGCCCAGCACCGCGGTCGTGCTCACCTGCTGGACGGCTTCCAGCACGCGCAGCGATCCGGTGAGCTCGACCACCTCCTGCGTAAGGTGGCCGGCGTGGACGGTCTGCCCGATGCGCACGCTGCCCGAGGTCGGGGCGAGCTCACCGGCAAGCAGGCGCAGCAGGTGCGTCTTGCCGGAACCGTTCACCCCGATGACGCCGATCCGGTCGCCGGGTCCGACGTGCCAGGTGACGTGATCGAGCAGGACGCGCGAGCCGACCCGCATGCTCACGTCCTCGAGATCGAACACGCTGCGCCCGAGCCGTCGGTGTGCCAGCGCTCGCAGCTCGACTGATGTCCGCGGCGGCGGGACGTCGGCGATGAGCGCCTCGGCCGCGTCGATGCGAAAACGCGGCTTGGACGTGCGGGCAGGCGGTCCGCGCCGCAGCCACGCGAGTTCCTTGCGCATCAGGTTTTGCCGCCGCGATTCCGCGGCGTCGGATTGCCGGGTCCGTTCGGCCCGCGCCAGCACGTACGCCGCGTATCCGCCGTCGTACTGCTCGACGCCGCCCGCCACGACCTCCCAGGTCCGCAGGCACACCTCGTCGAGAAACCACCGGTCGTGCGTGACGATCAGCAGCGCTCCGCGTCGGCGGTTGAGATAGGACGCGAGCCAGGTGACGCCTTCGACATCGAGGTGATTGGTCGGCTCGTCCAGCACGAGCAGTTCGGCCTGTTGCACCAGCGCCGCCGCCACGGACACGCGCCGGCGTTCCCCGCCGGACAGGCGGGCGACGTCCGCGTCCAGCCCGACCGCCGCCAACCCGAGTCCGACGAGAACCTCGCGGATCGCCGCGTCGCCGGCCCACTCGTGAACGGCGGCGTCGCCGACGACCGCGGCGCGCACCGAGGTACCGCCGGGAAAGGTGCCGCGCTGGTCGACGAACGCGACCCGGGCACTGCTGGTGCGGGTCACCCGTCCCGAGTCGGGCGGTTCCAGACCCGCGATCAGTCGGAGCAGCGTCGACTTGCCGTCGCCGTTGCGGCCCACCACCCCGATCCGCTCGCCGTCGCCGATACCGAGCGACACCGCCCCGAAAACCGCAGACGTACCGTAGGACTTCGACACGTTCTCGAGGTTGACGAGGTTGGCCATCAGGACGTCACCCGTGCCCCGTGGGCGGGACTGCTGGCCACGACCGCCGAACGGCACACGCCGGATCGCTGCAGCTCGGTGCGCAGCTGGCCCGCCGCGAATACGTCGGGGCACAGGAACGCGCAGGTCGCGCCGGATCCGGACACGATGCCCGCCAGGGCACCCAGTCCGGCACCGGTGTCGAGCACGTCCTGCAGCCCGGGCTGCAGCGACAGGGCGGCCGGTTGCAGGTCGTTGCTGAGCGTGGCGGCGAGCCGCTGGCAGTCTCCGGCGCGTAGCGCGTCCAACTGGGCGTCCGGTGCCCCGACTGGTTCGGGGGCGAGCTTCGCGGCGCGGAGCCGGTCCAGTTCGGCGTACGCGGCACCGGAGGCGATGCCGTAGTCGGCCAGTGCGAAAACCCAGTGGAACTCGCCGGTCGTGAGCACGGGAGTGAGCTGGTCCCCGCGCCCGGTGCCGAGCGCCGTACCGCCGGTGATTGGGAAGGCGACATCGCTGCCCAACCGTCCCGCGAGGCGCAGCATGTCGGCCTTGCCGAGTTCGGTGTCCCAGAGACTCGCGCAGGCGAGCAGGGTCGCGGCGGCGTCGGCCGACCCGCCCGCCATCCCGCCGGCGACGGGGATCGCCTTGCGGATCTCGAGCGCGACGTGTGCGGGGACCTGCTCGTGGTCGGCGACCAGCTCGGCAGCTCGCCAGGCCAGGTTCAGCGCGTCCTGCGGGACGCCGAGTGATTCGGTGCCGGACACCGTCAGATGCAGACCCTTTGCGGGACGCGCGATGACCTCGTCGTAGATCGACACGGCTTGGAAGACGGTCGTCAGGTCGTGGTAGCCGTCGCCGCGTAGTGGGCCGACGCCCAGGTGTAGGTTGATCTTCGCCGGGGCGCGCACCCGTACCGAACTCGGCAAGTCCGCGAGAGGCATCGGCTTCGATGCTATCCGCGCGCCCGCCCCATCAACGAGATAGGGACCGCTCAGTCGTGGTAAGCGTTCTGGGCAGCCTCAAGCCCGTCGGCTACCAGCATCTCGGCGGCGTCGGCCGCACGGTCGATGAGATAGGACAGCTCCTTGCGCTCGGACATCGCGAACTCGCGCAGTACGTAGTCGGCCGGGTCCTGGCGTCCCGGTGGACGGCCGATCCCGAAGCGCACGCGCGCGTAATCCTGGCTCCCGAGTGCGGACGAGGTCGAGCGCAGCCCGTTGTGCCCGCCCGCACCGCCGCCGCGCTTGAGCCGCAGCGAGCCGAACGGCAGGTCGAGATCGTCGTGCACGACCGCGATCCGCCCGAGCGGAACCTTGAAGAACCGTACTGCGTTCACGACCGGGCCGCCGGAGTCGTTCATGAACGACATCGGTTTGGCCAGCACGACCGCAGCGGCGCCCAGCCGTCCCTCCACGATCTCGCAGCGGCTGCGGTGCGACTTGAAGCGCGCGCCCATCCGCTCGGCAAGCAGGTCGACGACGAGGAACCCGGCGTTGTGCCGGGTCGCCGCATAGCGCGTCCCGGGGTTGCCTAGGCCGACGATCAGGAACCGGTCATCGGCCACTGTGTACCTCGCGACACACCTCGCGACACACCTCGACTTCCCGCGTCGAGGCCGAGTGAGCCGGACCTACTCGTCGGAGCCGGACCGCTCGGCCTCGGCGCCTTCGCCAGACCCGCCCTCGGCTGGCGCCTCCTCGGCGCCCTCCGCAGTCTCCGGCTGGTCCTCGACGATGCCGAGTTCCTCGGCGGCCTCGGCCATCTCGGCCTCGACCTCCTCCGCGGTCGGCGCCTCGGCGATGATGAGCAGCACGTGGCCGGGATCACCGGTGAGGACCGATCCGCTGGGTAGCTCGAGGTCGCCCGCGGTGACCTGCGAGCCGATCTGCAGCCCGTCGATACGCACCGCGATCTCGGTGGGCAGGTGAGTGGCCTCGGCTTCGATCGACACCGAGGTGCTCTCCTGTGCGAGCAGGCCGCCGGGCACGATCTCGCCCGTCACCGCGAGGGGTACATCGATGTGCACCTTCTCGCCGCTGCGCACGGCCAGCAGATCGACATGGTCGAAAGTGCCCTTGATCGCGTGGCGCTGGATGGCCTTGGGGATCGCGAGCTGTTCCTCGCCCTCGAGGTCGAGGGTCAACAGGACGTTGACGCCGCCGTGACGCACCGCGTTGGTGAACTCGCGAGCGGGCAGCGAGACGTGCCGGGTACCGGCACCATGGCCGTAGATCACGGCTGGAATCTTCCCGGCCCGTCGAGTGCGGCGGGCGCCGCCCTTGCCGAACTCGCTACGCA
>JALZAI010000404.1 GCA_030948475.1 Actinomycetota bacterium | reverse complement strand
GCCCGTACCGGCGGGTGCGGATCTGTACTGGGTGCTCTAGGGCCCGAGCAGCGGTGACCGCCGGTGACGAGGCGGACCGACCGAATGGCCCAGCCGGCTCAGGACAGCCCGAGCTTGACGTTCCCGCGGCGGACCGGCTTGCCCTGGTAGGACAGGCTCACCGTCAGCTTCAGCGACTTGCCCTTCACCTTGGCGAAGGCGCTGGTCTTCCCGACGAGGCCGCGGGCGAGGCTCAGCGTGACGCCCGCCGTAGGCTTGGTAAGGGCGATCGTCAGCGTGCCGTGGTTGAGCGACACCTTGAGGGCCAGCCTCTTCCCGGACCGGCTCTTCAGCACCAGCCCGCTCGCCAGGGCGCGGTGGGAGCCGGCGAACGAGAGCCCCTTGGGCAGCGATATCACCAGCCGCTTCAGGAGCAGGCCGCCACCCGGCGACGGTACCGATAGGCTGAGCCCGGGGGTCGCGGTGGCCGAGTGGCTGAGCTTGGCGCGGGCGAAGCTGCCTGAGGACCACTTCACTACATTGGTGGGCGCAGATCGCGCGGTCGCTGATCCGCTCGAATTCTTGCCCGTGACCACCACGGCAACGCGCGATCCCACGTCCGCCGCCGTGAGCTTGTACGTGGTCTTCGTCTGCTTGGAGATCGACTTGCAGCTGTTCCCCTTGGCATTGCAGCGCTGCCACTGGTAGCTGAAGGTCGGTGCGGGAGCCCCGGACCATGTGCCGGTGGAGGCCGACAGGCGCTTCCCCTGCTGAGCGATTCCGGTGATCCTGGGCAGAGCCGTAGCGCTGGGCGGCCCGGTGACCGTCCAGGTGTAGGAGGCCTGCGCGCTGATGCCCGCGGCATCAGTGGCCTGGACGGTGAACGTGTGAGTTCCCGATTTGAGCGAGGCATAGGTGGCGGTGCTCTGACTGGTGCAGGCCACAAATGAGGAGTGATCGAGCGAGCACCTGACCGTGGCCACGGCGTCGTTGACGCCAAAGCTGAACGCCGCGGAGGTCTGCGCGGTCAGGCTCGCCGGCTCGGAGGCCGGAACGATCGTGACCGAGATCGGCGAGGGATCGAGGTCGATGACCGAGACGGTGCCGGTCACGGTCGGCCCGCCGGTCTGGAGCGGGTAGGGCGGGAACGGCGAAGGCTGGGCCTCGGTGGCCAGACGCGGTGAGGCGGTGATGATGTAGCGACCCGTGCTGCTGACGTCGAGGCCGGTGACGTTGGCCAGATGCGCCGCGTCCGTGAGCGAACCAGCCAGCCGGGGCGCACCTGGGCTCGACACGTCGATGGCGGCGACCGCGGCGGCGCTGTTCGCGGACACGTAGATGAAGTTGCCCCGCGTCCTGACCCGGTAGGCGCCCAGCAGACTGGGGTCGCTGAGCGTCGCTGCGATCGTGGGCGCGAGCGGATTGGAGATGTTCACCGCCGCCAGTTCGAGACCGGCCGCCGTTTGGTTGACCACGTACGCGTAGCCGCCGTTGACCACCACGTCGTTCGGGGCGGGGAACGAGGTGGCATCGTGCAGGCTGTGGACCGCGACCGGGGCGGCCGGGTTGGAGATATCGATCGTGGTCAGGCGCTGGCTGTTGAACGCGGTGACGAAGGCGTAATGCCCGCTGATCGCCACCGAGGTCGCGTGGTTCAGCCCCTGATCCAGGGCGCCGGTCAGCGCCGAGTTGTCGATGTTCTGGCGCGGGACCAGAGTCGGCCCGCTCGGATTCGTGATGTCGATGACCGAGAACGATCCGGCGCTCGTCAGGGGCACGCTGGGTTGACCCTGTGCACCCAGGTTGCCCTGGGAGGCGACGTACGCGAAGTTCCCGGAAACCGCGACGGCGTATGCGCCGAAGAGGACGTTGCCGTTGCCGCCCGGGGCGTGCACCGCCCCGACCACCGCGGGCCCGGCGGGGTTGCTGACGTCGACGATGGTCAGGCTGTTCCCTGACAGGTCATCGTCGCTCATGGGGCTCGCGTTGCGGTTCTTGCTGGTCACGAACGCGTAGTGGCCCGAGATCGTGATGTTCGTGGCCGCCGTCATCGACACCGTCGACGGTGTCGAACCGCCCGGGACGATCGTCGGCGCGGCCGGATTGGAGATGTCGATCACGTTCAGCTGACCCGACCAGTAGGAGACCTCATAGGCGTAGTGCCCGGACACGGCAACCGCCTCCGCGCCCGAAAGCGACGCGCTGTTGCTGGTCGAACCGACCAACGCCGGGCTCGTGGCCGCCGTCGCAGCACTCGCCCAGCACGCCGACGCGAGCACGCCGAGCACGATCACCCGCAAGAAACGATCCCTCATCTAGTACGCCCCATTTCTGGCCAGCCTTAGCACATTGATCCTCCTGATCGGCCCAGCATAGCGATGGCCCGGTTTAGCGAGTGTCAGACCGTCGGGACGCGCCGGCTCGGCGTTGCCGGGGCCCGAGCGCACCTACCACGGGCCTCAGGACCGATCGCGCCCGAAGCATTCCGGCCATTACGATGCTGAGGTGACCGGCGCCGCAATGACCTCAGACGACCGCGTCCGTGTGCTGGCGGACGGCACGCGAATGCCGCGCCTCGGCCTGGGGGTTTGGCAGGTACCCGACGGGCCCGAGTGCGAGAAAACGGTTCGCTGGGCGCTGGAGCTCGGTTATCGTCACATCGACACCGCACAGGGCTACGACAATGAGGCGAGCGTCGGGCGGGCGCTGCGAGACAGCGGCGTATCGCGGGAGGAGGTATTTCTCACCACCAAGTTCGATCCAAACCACAGCGA
>JALZAI010000397.1 GCA_030948475.1 Actinomycetota bacterium | reverse complement strand
GCGCTGGACGCGGCGGCTGCGACGGACCCGCACCACGCCGAGACGTTCGCCGCCGCGGCCGAACGGGCGAGGAGCGGGACTGATGCCGACGAGGTGCTCGCGTCCGCGTCGCAACTGGTGTCGTTCGCGCACGCGTGGCGGCTCGGTGCGGTCGCCGGCGTGCCGATGGCCGACGTCATCGGCCGGGTTGCGGGCGACTTGGCGTCGCGTGCGAAACAGGGCCGGACCGTGTCGTCCGCGCTGGCCACTGTTCGTTCCTCGGCCGCCTTGCTGGCTGTGCTGCCTGTACTCGGCGTCGCGCTCGGGTCGGAGATGGACGCCGAACCGTTGGGCTTCCTGTTCGGCAACCCGGCGGGGCGGTGGGTCCTACTCGCGGGGGTCGTCCTGGACGCGGCCGGGCTGCTGTGGACGCAGCGGCTCGCCGTACGGGCGGAGCGGGCGTGAGCGAAGCTTGCGAGCGAACCGTTGGTATCGGGCTTTGCCGGCCGAACGAGCGTAGCGAGGCTCGGGCGTGAGCGAAGCTTGCGAGCGAACCGTTGGTATCGGGCTTTGCCGCCCGGTCCGAGCGAAGCGAGACCGGACGTGATCACCTGGCTGCTGCTCGCGGCTGGGTTGGGGTTGATCGCGCCCGCCCGCGCACCGTCGGCGGTCCGTGCGAGGGCGCCGATGTCGAAGCGCACGCTGCAGCTGCTGGCCGCGTTCGCTGGGGCGGCCGCTGGCGTGGTCGTTCTTGGACCCGCCGTCGGCATTGTCGTCGGCACCGCGGCGGCCGGGTTGTCGTGGCCGCTCGTGGGGCGCCTGCACGGCCGGGCACCGCCACGGCAGCGACCAGCCGACCTCGCGCTTGCTCTCGATCTGGTCGCCGCGGCCCTGCACAGCGGTCAGCCGCTGTCAGCCGCGCTCGTGCTCGGCGCCCCCGCCGCAGACCCGGCGAGCGCCGCACTGTTGATGCGGGTGGGTGGTCTGCTCCGGCTGGGTGCCGAACCGGCCGACGCGTGGAGCGTCGCTGACGAGCACGCCGAGCTCGAGCAGGTGGCGGCCGCTGCCAGGCGATCCGCGGACAGCGGCATCCGGTTGGCGGGCGCTTTCGCCCAGTTGGCTGCTGAGGTGCGCGCGGATGCCGAGGCGGGCGCCGAAGCCCGCGCACACCGAGCTGGGGTCCTGGCGGTTGCGCCGCTCGGGCTCTGCTTCCTCCCCGCCTTCGTGTGTCTCGGCATCATCCCCGTCGTCGTGGGCATCGCCGGCCACGTCCTCACCTCGCTGTACTGAGACTTGGGCGCGTCAACACGACGCGGCTACAGGGATAGACAAGCGCCGCCTGATCTCAATACTGTCGGACCGCATTGTGATGCTCGACATGGTTTGGCCTATCCGACAGGAGCCGCGGGTGAGCAGAGGGTCGATCTCGGTGCTGGTGACGGCGAGCATGGTCCTGGCGCTGGCCGCCGGAACGGTCGGTAACGGGGCTAGCGCGGCTCCCTCGACGACTCGGACGGCGAATACGCCGCGGTGGGTCCGGCACGTCCAGAAGTACCCGGGCGGTATATCGGCGGGCGTCCGCGCGTCGCTTGATCCTGGTCTCGTGAGGGCGAAGTCCGCTGCAGCGGGCCGCTCCGGGCTCCGGCCCGCGACGATCACGGCCGGGCCGAACGTGCTCATGAACGACGATTCCTATCCGAAGCTGCCGCAGAACGAAACGGCGGTTGCCTACAGCACGGCGAACCCGCTGGTGGCCGTCGCCGCCGCAAATGACTACGTCAGCGGCGGTGTGGTGGTGATGCGGACGGCGGACGGCGGACGGCACTGGGCCAGCACGCGGGTCAGTCCTCAGTTCGCCCCCACGCGCGATTTCTGCAGCGGCGGCGACCCGTCGGTGGCCTACAGCCGTCGCGATCACGTGTTCTTCCTGTCCCAGTTGTGCTTCTTCCGTGAGCTGGCGCACTCCGAGGTGCAGGTCTATCTGTCCAAGGACAACGGTAGGACCTGGACGCCCGGGCGCCAAGCCGCGCGTGCCGCTTCGACCTATGACTACGCAACCGGGACTGAAGACGTCACAAACTTCAATGACAAGGAATTCATCGCTGTTGACAACACGCCGACCAGTCCGCACTACGGCCGTCTGTACGTGACGTACACAAAGTTCCACCTCCTGGCAAGCGGGTTCAGTGACTACTGCCCGATCCAGCTTGCCTACACCGACTATGTGCCCGCCTTCAATCCGTTCTTGACAACCTTCGCGCACGTCGCGGTCAGCCCGGATGCGCCGGGCGGCGATGGCAAGGGTCGCTCGGCGAACCAATTCAGCGTTCCCCGAGTGGAGAAGAACGGTGACCTGGACATTTCCTACGTCCAGGAAAACTGCAACACCTCGATCGACTACCACCTGCTGTTCCAGAAGTCGGCTGATGGCGGAACCAGCTTCCTGAAAGCGCCTGTCCAGGTGGACAAGCCTGGCCAGTGGGCGGACAACCCCGATCCTGGAGACATCCTTGCGCCCACGAAGTTCCGTGCGCCGGAGACGGAGTCATTGGCCTACAGCCCCACTACCGGGACGCTCACCTATGTGATCGCCAACAGTAATCACAAGCGCTCCAGCGGCACAAACATCTCGTATTGGCGCTCACACGACGGTGGCCTCAGTTGGTCGAATGCGAATACGTTGAGCACCTCCACGACAACCGCCCCCGGGCCGGCGGCTCGCAACGACCAGTTCATGCCATGGGTCGACGCAACCCCCTCTGGAAAGCTCTACGCCATCTGGTACGACCGCCGAACAGACCCCGCGAACCATGACATCAACACCTGGCAGGCCGCCTCTACCGACGATGGAAAGCACTGGACGACCGGGCGAATCAGCACCAGATCATGGAACCCTGATCTCGGATTCTTTGCCTCCGGCGCCTTCATCGGCGATTACAACGCCATAGCGGCGAACGACAAGGCCGTATACCCGGTCTGGACCGACGGTAGAAACACAGACATCGGACCAACCGGGATCGGTGAAACCGACATCTTCACCAACGTGGAGATTCACTGACCGCAGCCTGATGGCGCCAGCCCACGGCCGGCGCGAAGAGACGATCGCGTGGAGGTCGACACGAGCGTGCACGGCGTGCCGAATGGTGGAGTATCCGCGAAGCCGGTGACGGCCGCGAACAAGGGCTGAGTTAAACAGGTCAGCGTCAACTGTGCCGGTGCCCCCGAGCGAGAAGGGCCTGGCTGGTGACGACGAGCGACTCCTGGTACTCGCGAATGCGGGACCATCGAAGGGCTCCCGCCCGCGCAAGGACACTTCGCCCAGATCCCGCAAGCCTCGCGTGACATCCTTCGGCGTATACCAATTCGATCAGGTGGTGGACGAGACCGGGATCGGGACACGTGGCGAAGGAGCGCTGAGCAGATCGGCGCACCAGGCAATCCGGTCGCACCCGGCCCTACCACGCCGCACGCGAGGACGCGCTGTGTTGTCCACAGGTCCAGCCGCCGTCCACAGATCGCTCGGATCGGCTGCGCTCGTCGGCTGGCACGGCTTAGCTGCTAGGCATGAATCTCGTTAGGCGAATTGCTCATCGAATCAAGGACGTCCGGAACTCGGCGGCCGAGGCCGGGATGACCACTGCCGAGTACGCGGTCGGCACAATCGCCGCGGTCGCCTTCGCGGTGGTCCTGTACAAGATCGTCCGCAGTGACGCAGTGTCCTCGATGCTCACCTCGATCGTGCGCACGGCGTTGCATGCGATCTGACTGGCTCGCGGATCGCGATAGCGGGATGGCCACTGCGGAGCTGGTTGCCTGCCTGCCGGTACTCGTGCTCCTGCTCGCCTTCGCGTTGAGCGTCGTCTCGATCGGCGGCGTACGGGTGCGTGCGCAGGACGCGGCAGGCGAGGCAGCCCGCGCGGCGGGGCGTGGGGACATGGCCGCAGCGCGGCGGTTGGCTGGCGAGGCAGCACCCGGGTCAACGG
>JALZAI010000386.1 GCA_030948475.1 Actinomycetota bacterium | reverse complement strand
GACCTGGAGGGATGACGTCATGTCAGCTCAGCTACCTCGGGTAGTGGGTCGGTCGTTTCGGCCGCGACCGTGGTGCCGCCTCGGCCGACCAGAGTGCGGAAGATGTCGACGTAGACCCGCTGCTGGTGATCCCACGCGAGCGTGTCCTGAACCCGCTGGCGCCCGGTCTTTCCCATCGCGGCACGGCGCGCCGGATCGTCCAACAATTCGTCGATCAGTGCGGCGAGCGCGGCGACGTCGCCCGGCGGCGCGTACGCGGCGGATTCGCCGGCCAGCCTTCTGGTCTCGGTGACATCGAAGGCGACGAACGGCACCCCGAAGGCCATGTACTCCATGCCCTTCACTGGCGAGACGATGTCCTCGAGGTTCGGCTCGATACCTAAATCGGCGCTGGCCAGGTAACCGAAGGCCACGTCCTGGCGTAGCCAGCCCGGGAAGCTCACGTAGGCAGCGAGGCCGAGTTCGGCGGCGCGTTCCATCGCGGGAAGTCGACATTCGCCGTCCCCGACGAACGCGAATTGGCAGTCGGTGCGCCCTCGAACCTGGACGAGGTGGTGCACCGCGTCGAGTGCGAGCAGCAGCTGGTCCTGCGGGCCCATCAGGCCGAGCCAGCAGCACAGGTACTGACGGCCGTGCCGGAGCGTCGGCTGCATGCGGTCGGGCGTGAGTGCGGACCGCAGTTCCGGGCCGTTGCCCACGATGCTCGTGCGCGTCCGGTCCAACCCGCCCCGTGCTTGAGCGATCTGCGCGAGCGATTCGTTGACGACGATGACATGGTCCGCGTACCGGTAGCTGGAGCGTTCCAGGCGGCAGAGCAGGCGATACATCGCACCGCGCCGCCCATACCGGATCTCGTACAGCTCGGGCGAGAGGTCTCGCTGGTCGAACACGACGGGCGGGCCGATTAGCCGGAACGGCGCGGTGATCAGGAAATAGATATCGGGCGTACCGCTGATCTGTACCGCGTCGAAGCGGTCGCGCACGAACAGCCGCGCCATCAGCCACATGGCCATGGCGAGCGACCAGCCGTACTCGCGAAGGAAGCCGACCTTCGAGGCGGCATCCGTCGGCGCCGGGTACTCGTACACGGTCACATCGGGCACAGCACGGTTTCCGGGGTCCCTACGGGAGATCACCGATACCCGATAACCCGCCGCGACGAGCGCGGACACCTGCTTGCGTAGCCGATGGTCGCGAGCGAGCGACACGTTCTCGACGATGAGCAGGACGTGCGGCACCCTTGCACTCATGCCGTAGCGACCAACAGCGCGCCGAAGCAGGCGATCATCCCGGTGAGCCCGAACTGGTACGCGCGTTGCGAGACCGCGCGGAACACCCGTTGACCGACGAGCAGGTAGACGCCTGCGGCGAGGGCCGGCAACGACAGCCAGAGGGCGATATTGAGATGCGCCCGCTGCGTGGACAGCACCACCGCGAGCTGCACGATCGCCATCGCGCCGTAGGCGAACGCGATGTGCCGTCGGATCTCCGCCTTCTCGATAGCGCACGAACCGACGATGACGGTGAGCACACCCCCGCCGAGATTGGACAGCCCGTGCATCAGACCGAGACCGACCATCATCGGCCGGAGGTGGCCGCGCACTCGGCGCCCCAGCGCGTTGCGCAGTGGTCCGAACCGAATGCACGCGGTGAGCAGCAACATGACGCCGACCAGCAGCTTGATCTGCGGTGCCCCCGCCAACAGGGCCACCGTCGTGCCGATGAGTACCGCAGGCACCGCGTAGGCCAAGAACTGCCTGCGGAACGGCTCCAGGGTCACCCCGCCGGTGGTGAACACCTGCAGCAGACTGACCGCGATCGAGCAGGGCAGCAGGTAGGCGAGGACCTGGGTGAACGGCATGCCGAGCAACAGCAGCACCGGCGTCCCGAACAGCAGCAGGCCGACCCCGAACACCGACTGCACCATCGCGAGGACGACCACGATGGCGGCGATCAAGAGCGTCGGTGGGTCAGTCAACATCGTCGCCGTCCGGCAGGGCGTGTATCCGGATCACACCGTCGGCGATCTGGAACATGGTCAACGAGCCGCGTCCCACCGGAATCCGCCACGTCTCACCGCTCGCGCCGGTGAGCCGGGCCACGATGAGCCGGATCATGACGGCGTGGGTGACCGCCGCGATCGCTTCGCCCGGGTGTCGAGTGCCCATCAATGACATCGCGGCGATGGCGCGGTCTTGGGCATCGCTGAGCCGCTCCCCGATCGGGCACACGGCCCGGTCCGGCGCCGTGCGGTAGAGCGCGAACAGCTCCGGGTCGTAGCTCTCCGCCTCGGTGGAGGTCAAGCCCTCCCAAGCGCCGTAGTCGACGTTGTTGAGCCCGTGCAGGATGCGCAGGTCGGGGACGCGCGCCTCGTCGGCGATGATCTGGGCCGTCGCGATCGTGCGCCGCAGCGGGCCGGTGTAGACCGCGGTCAACCCGGCGCCCGAGAGCTGCCGGGCAGCATTCACCGCGTCCTGGTAGCCCTGCGCGTCGAGCGGGACGTCCCGGCGGCCGCGGTAGCGGTTCTCCACGTTCATCGTGGTCGTGCCGTGCCGCACCAGGTAGATCCGGCAGGTGTCCAACGACGTGCTCTCGAGCAAACCGGCCGACGCGATCAGTTGTTCGGTCATCTGTTCTCGCTCCTCCATGCGGTCGATACGGGTGGTGTGATCGGGCCGAAGGTCATACGCGACCGACCTCCTCGATGCCGACCGAAGCTGGCGTGTCGGTGGATTCAGATTTCGCGGGACGCGATTCGAGATCACGCTGGGAGCCGTTTCGGACCCGCTCCGGCTCGACCCGTTCGACTCGCTCCGCACGCCGGCCATAGCCATCCAGGACGCAGCCGAGGAACCGGTTGTCGTACTGAGCGAGCCGGCCAGTCGCCGCACGTACCTGGGCGCGGGTGGTGTGTCGAGCGTCGGCGACCAGCACGATCATCTCCGCCAGTTCGCCCAGACCGCCGATCTGGGCACCGAGCGCGGCCGGCGCGTCGATCACGACGGTGTCGGCGAGTGCACGCAGCTGCCTGAGTATCCGGCGCAGCTCCGGCTCGTCGAAGGTGGCCGCGGTGTCACCGAGCATCCGGCCGGCCGGCAGCATGCGTAGCCCGTCGACGCCGGTCTCGTGCAGCGCGGCTGCGAGCCCCGCGCGTCCCTCGAGGACGTCGGCGAGGCCGGCGCCGTCGAAGGTCCCGAGCGGATGCCGGCCGTGGGTGGCACCCATGTCCGCGCACACCAGGACGACGCGTTTGTGGGTGCGGGCCAGCGACACCGCGAGGTTCGCCGCCACCGCGGCGTGACAATCGCCCAGCGGACTCGTGACGAGCAGCGATCTTGCACTCTGCTGGGTCGCCTGCCGGACGAGCAGTCGGCGCAGATCCTGGTAGGGCGCCGCGGCCTGGGACATCGGGCTGCGCAGGGTGACGAGGCGAGCCCCCACGTCGCGACGCGCGCCGCGTACTCGCGAAATCGTCGCCAGCACCGGGCTGGCCGAGTGCGCCTCGAGATCCTCGACCCCACGCAGCCGGTCGTCGAAGCGGTCCCGGACCCAGGCCGTGCCGATTCCGAGGATCAGACCGATCGCCACCGCGATGCCGAGGTCTACCGCGTGATTCGGGCTCGACGGCGCGGTCGGCAACGTCGCGGGCGTGATGACGAGCGCGCGCAAACCGCCATTTCTCGTGGCAACGCCCGCGCGGCCCGACGTGCCGGTGGCCTGCTGCGAGAGCCAGAAGGTGACGTAGGCATCGGCGAACGCCTGCGCGTTTCGCTGAGCAGCTCGGGGAGTGCTCGCCGAGTACGAGATGTGCAGGACGTGCGTGTTCAACGCAACCCCCACCGACAGGCCACTGCCGATCCGCCCCACCCCCGGGGCACGCGCCGCGATCTCGCGCACCCTCGCCGACTCGGCGACAGCCAACTCCGAGCCCATGTCCGGTTCCAGTGGGGTGGTGCCGGCCACGATGATCCGCGGCGGCACGAGCACGTCCGCCGACGCGACGTAGTTGGGTGTGCGCGACCAGGACAGCACCGCGGCGCCGCCGACGACGACCAGCGTCATCGCGACGATCCAGCGCCATCGCGCCAAGATGACGTTGCTCCGGCCCCCGGCTCGCGCCCGCGCGTGTGCGGCGGTCCGCACCGACCTGGGAGGCGTGCCGGCAGTTCGGGACTCCGTGGGCCGGCCCCGCAGACCTGCCTGCGCGGGAGCGAGCAGCCCCGTACCCGCCGTGCCGTTCGATAGGTACCTGTCGTGTGCCATCTGTTACCCCTCCACGGAAGCGAAGATCGTTTCTTCGCTGATGCCTTGCGCGGCCGCGGATCGACCTGCCAACCCGGCGAGCGCCAACAAGGCGAACAACTCCTCGGCGACGCCGCGATAGGTGAGATGCGGGTCGAACACCATCAGCACGCAGATGACGCTGACGGTGACGTATACGGCCAGGCAGGCGACGCTCGACGGGACGACACTGATGCGGCCGTACCGCCATCCCAGCTGCAGCGTCGCCCTGGCGAAGAGCACGAAAGCGATCAGCAACGGGACGCCGCCGCCCCACAACAGCCAGGTGTAGCCGCTCTCGATCCACACGTAGCCCGTTGCCTGAAAACCCACCGGGACCCGCGCGGACGGGCGGACGCCAAACAAATAGTTCCAGTCGGAGAGGAGCTTCGGCCAGAAATAGCTCTGCAGATTGTGCAGCCGTCCGGTCCAGCTCACCGGCAATCCGGAGAGCGAATTGAAGCCATTCAGCCGTGCTGCGATGACCGGACGCAGCACGAGAATCGCCGTGCCCGCGAGCGGGATGAACAGCGATAGCAGACGTGGATAGCTGGTGATGAAGGCAATGCAGCAGATGCCGATGACGAGGCCGATCGCACTCGAGAACTCGCCGGCGGCGAGCGCGGCCATGGCGAACAGGACAGCGGCCAACCCGAGCACCGGCCGGTGCCGGCGTTCGCGGCGCCACAGTCCGGCGGTGACCGCCAGGCAGATGATCATCAGGTCGGCCGTCGCGGCGGGTAGCGCGAGGGTCGAGCTGCCGCGTGCATGATCCAGCGCACCGGTGTAGCCGAACGGGGCGTAGTAGCTGGCCAGTAGTTGCGGAACGCCGAACAGGTGCAGCGACTGCAGAATCGCGATAACCGCGACGACGGAGCCGGCGCCGACCGCGAGCCAGAGGCAGCGCAGCACCTGCCGCTCGGTCGTGATGCTGGTCCGGACGATCAGGTAGATGCCGGCGTACTTCCACAGCACCAGCGCGTACAGCAGGTCGTCCTGGGTGATCGATTCTTGGCGCGCGATCATCCAGATGAGCGGGACGACCGAGTTGCAGACCGCGAGCAACACAATGGTCCACTCCACGCGGGACAAGCGCGGTGTCCGCAACGTTCCGGAGCGCCAAGCCATCAGCGCCCGTGCGGCGAGAGCGACGCCGACGGCGAGTGCGAGGGCTTCGCTGGGACGCAGCAATGGCACGACGTGCCCGCGATCGATGCCCGCGATCAGCGGCGTCACCCCGACGACCAGGTAGCCGGCAAGCGCGGGACGGATCGCGACCCAGGCGATGGCGAGCAGGCCGAGGCACACGACGAGGGCGAGCTTGGGACGCAACGTGCTCAGCCCCCCCACCCCGGCCGCGATCACCAGACATCCCGCGGCAAGCGCCGCGCGTGGCGCGACGCGGTCCGCGAACTCCCGTCCCGGATGGGCGAACAGTGCTGCGCTAACCACGATCGATGCCGATCACAGGGGCCGCGCTGCGACCGCGTAGCTGACTCAGTCCCGCGGCCAACCAGCGCAGCTCGTCTGACCGCACGGCCGCCTGCACCGCCACGAAGAGCACCGCCCCGACCACCGCCGCGACGAGCAACGAGATACGTGTGCCGCCGAGCCAGGGGCGCGCGGGCACCGCAATCAGCCACGCGGGGCCGGCCATCACCAGCGATCCGAGAGCGGCCTTGCTGAGCGCCGGGCTCAGCCGGACGCGTCCCGGTCCCAGCAGCCGCCGTAGCCGCCGGGACAGGCGGACGCCGGAAACGAGGGTGGAGACGGCGAACGCAAGTCCGATTACCGCCAGCGCTGCCGTCCCGTGCGTCGCGAGCGAGGTGCTCGCCAGCGCCAGGCAGACCACCGCCTGCATCGCCATTGCCGAGAGTGGCGAACGGGTGTCCTTGCGTGCGTAACAGGCGTACGACCCGATCATGAAGATCGTCTGCCCGACGACGGCGAGCGCGAGACCGGCGAGGGCGCCCGCGACGAGTGCCGCGCCCCCGGCCGAGGCCATCCGCCCGAAGGACACGGCCCGCGCGATTGGCATCGCTAGCACGAGGTACGCGGCTGCCGTCGGGATGGCCAGGAACAGTCCCAAGGCGTATCCGTGCGCGAGGGTGTCCCGAAAGCCGGACAGGTCCCCGTCCCGGTGCATGCGAGCGAGTCGGGGCAACAGCGACAGCGCGACGGGTGTGGCGCCCAGGGCAACCGCCAGGAAATAGAAGTTCACCGCGATCTGGAAGCCGACCACGCCGCCCGCCACCCGGTTGGCCAGCGCCAGCATCGTGATCATCTGCAGCGCCACGAGCCCGGCCTGACCGAGCGAGGGCAGCGCGCGCACCATGAC
>JALZAI010000364.1 GCA_030948475.1 Actinomycetota bacterium | reverse complement strand
ATCCACGTGGGACTGTGGATCCCGAAGTCAGTGCCGTACACGGCAATGAGCGCCTCGCTCAGATCGCGCAGGGTCGGTTCGCTGCTTGGCCCGAGCTGCTGCTCGGTCACGACGACCCGCACCGTCCTTCCGTCCTCCATCGTGTGGAGGCCATGGACGCCGGTGGCGTCGTGGCGAATGCCCCGCGGCGGTTCCTCGGTCGTCTCGACCTCGGCGATCAGGTTGCTCCTGGTCGGATCCCACCCCGGGAACTCGATGCCGGCTGCTTTACGGATGACGCTGCGTCCTCCGTCGCACCCGACGAGATACTGCACCCGCAGCGACTGGCCGTCGGACAGCTCGACGTCGACGCCGGTGTAATCCTGCGCGAAGCCCGTCACCTCACATCCGTAATAGATCCGCACCGGCAGCTCGGCGATCCAGGCGGCCATGATGCGCTCGATCTGGTTCTGCCAGATCCCGAGCGAATACGGATGACGCGTCGGGAAGTCGCTCATGTCCAACACAGTCGTGGCCAACATCGTGGCCTGAGCCACCTGACCCTCCGCGAGGAAGCGATCAGCGACCCCACGCTGATCTAGCACCTCGATCGTGCGCGAGTGAAAACCGCCGGCCCGTGAGCCGACGAGCACGTGATCGGGACGCCGCTCGACGACCCCGACGCCGACCTTCGCCAACGCCAACTCAGCCGCCAGCATCATCCCCGCCGGACCTCCTCCGGCGATCACCACCGCATGCTCGGTCATACCCATTTCGCTCCTCCCGTTTCCGTTGTTCCTGGCTTGCGGCCGGCGATTATGCGGCACGACCCGACGCTTCATGAAGATCTCGTGTGCGGTATAAATTGGAAGTGGAGAGGAGGCCGTGACGACCCGGCTTTCACCAGGCCCGGCCGCCGTTGCGCGCCTCGGCAAACCAGATAGCGCCGTGGTCGAAGAATCACTTCGCCGTGACCTCAAGCGTGACGTTCTCGAGGATCTCTGGAAGGGCGTGACCCTGTCCGAAGACCAAGCCGAGGCGCTTGCAGTCGAGGCTCAGCACGCGACTAGACGCGGCTGAGTGCTCCCCAGTGAAGGCGGTTCTCGACAGCAACGTCCTGATCTCGCCGTCCTTTCCCGCGACGCCCCGTCCGCCTTGCTGATCCGCTGGTTCCGGGCCGGCGCGTTGGAGTTGATCGCGTCCCGCGCGCTGCTGAGGAGCTCGAGCGCGCCTTCATCTATCCGAAGCTACGCAAGCGGGATTCCCGATGACGACTATCTGCTGGCCCTCGCCTTCACCGAACGAGCATTCCTCGTGACCGGCGACCAGCACTGCCGCTGTTAGATCCGGGGGTGGGGAGCGCGGGCCAGTGACAGCTGGTTGTTCGCGGGCGTCTTGGCGATCGTGACGCGCTGGTCTGGCTGCTCGGTTTGTGCGAATTGAGGTCGGGTGCGGCGGATGCTGCCAAGCAGCCTTGAGAGCTGGTCGAAGAAGTCATCGGCGGCTACGGCGATGGGCATGACGAGGAATGGGTCGATCGGGGCACGAAACCGGATGAACCCGGTGACGAAGACCGACGTGGCCATACACAGGGGGACAAGCCATAGCCAGCGCTGCACATGGCGCGCTCGTCGGGTGAGCAAGCCACCTAGCGCGAGCACCAAAAGTAGGGGCGAGGTGATGATCACTAGCAGCGCCGGCCCGAGCGGAATGTCTGTGTCGCGCAGGTTGTGGACAGCGATGCCGCTCTCACCGAGATCTAACGTGCGGATCGTGTTCCAGTAGGCGACCTTGACGACATAGCCAGGGTCGCTCTCGATGTCGTGAATCGCGGCGGCTTGGAGGTGATTGCCGTAGGTGACCTCGTTCCACCGTCGGGCCGTAGCGGTGCGCAGGATCTGCGCGTATTCGGGCGACTTGCCATGTTCGGCCTCGATCCAGAGGGCCGGCGTCCGGCGAGCCGCTCGTGACACGCGATTGTACGTTCCCGCGAGGGTGTAGCCACTTTCGTCAGATACCGGGATGAAGGTGTGGAAAACGATCCAGTTGCGGACCGTCCACGGCGCGACCGTGAGCAACACAGTGATGACAAAGACAACCGGGGGCACCCACGATCCCAGCCTCCGGCGCGAACGCGTGGGGGCGAAGGCGAGCGAGAACGGAACCAGCAAAATCAACCCGTTGGTGCGGGTGAGAGACGCGACACCCACCAGCACGCCCGTCCCGATCAGCCATCGGTATCTTCGCTTAGAACGTCGGGCTTCCAGCGCGCTCAGGACTGCCGCGAGCATCACCGGAACAAACAGCGCCTCGGAGATCAACGCCGTGCTTAGAATCGCCAACGAAGGGGCGGCCGCGGCGATTCCCAGGGCCAGCATCCCGACGCGCTTGCCCCATAGGCGCAGAGCGATCAGCCCGATCAGCGCGACTGAGAGTGTCCCGAGCAATGCTCCCGCCAAACGCCCAGCCGCCGGTGCCGAATTGCCAACGAGCGCGTACACGCCAGCCAGGAACACCGGGTAGCCTGGAGGCCGAAACGCGCTCGGTCCACCCCCAGGGGCGCGGTTGCTCGGCGGGTAACCGTGGCCCTGAGCGATCGATGCTGCTGTGCGACTGAAATCCTGGGGATCAAGCGTGACCGGCGTATCCCAAGTGAGCGCGACCGCGGTCAGACGGAGCACAAGCGCGATCGCCAGAATCACCCACACGCCGGTCGGGACGCGACCGAGCAGCAGACGTCCGCGGCCAACCAAGTTTCAGCCGTCTCGCTCGGGGACGATCTGCTCGCCCCGAACCCGGAGGCCGCGCCTCGTCCGTGTGCGTGGCGCCGGGAGCACGACGCTGCCCCCGATCAACCGCCGTGGCCGCCGTTGCATGGGACATGTTCTT
>JALZAI010000328.1 GCA_030948475.1 Actinomycetota bacterium | reverse complement strand
CGGTACGCCCGGCCGATTCGAGTGCGCGGACCATCGACTCGGCCGCCCCCAGTTCGTCGGCCGAAGCGCTTGTTGGCGCGACGTCACGCAGCAGGGCGGGGGATCCCACCTGCACCATTTGACCGGTGACGGTGGCGGTGACACCGCGGCCGGGGGCGGAGGTGAAGTCCTCGGCGTGCGGGATCGCCAGGCCGGCCTCGTGGGCGGCGGCTACTACGGCCCGGGCCAGCGGATGCTCGCTGGGCCGTTCGGCGGCGGCGGCCAACGCCAACAGCCCATCGGGGCGCAGTCCAGCGGCGGGCAGCGGCTGGATTTCCGAGACCCGGGGTGTGCCCTCGGTCAGAGTGCCGGTCTTGTCGAAGGCGACCAGGGTGACCTGGCGGAACTTTTCCATCACCACTGCCGACTTGACCAGCAGCCCGTGCCGGCCGGCGTTGGCCATCGCCGACAGCAGCGGCGGCATGGTCGCCAACACGACCGCGCAGGGCGAGGCGACGATCATGAAGGTCATCGCCCGCAGCAGAGTGGGACGTAGCTCCTCACCCAAGACCAGCGGTACGAAGAACAACGCAAGCGTGATCAGGACGACGCCAACGGAATAACGCTGCTCGACCTTCTCGATGAATAACTGCGTCTTGGCTTTCGTCGCCGAGGCATCTTCGACCATGGCCACGATCCGGGCAACGATCGAGTCCGCCGCAGCCCGGTTGACAACTACTCGCAGGGCGCCTGTCCCGTTCAGAGTGCCGGCGAAGACCTCGTCCCCGGTCTCCTTCAGCACCGGCAATGGCTCACCGGTAATTGTGGCCTGGTCAACCTCGCTAATGCCTTCCAACACCTCCCCGTCGGCGCCGACTCTTTCGCCCGGACGGATCAACACCATGTCCCCAACGACCAGGTCCGCACTGTCGACTGTCTGCTCGCGACCGTCGGCACCGAGTCGGGTGGCCTGCTCGGGTGCGAAATCGAGCAGCGCACGCACCGAATCCGCAGTGCGCCGGGTGACGAACGCCTCCAACGCACCCGACGTGGCGAAAATCACGATCAGCAGGGCCCCGTCGAAGACCTGCCCGATGGACGCGGCCACGAGTGCGGCGACGATCATCAGCAGGTCGACGTCGAGAATCCTTCTCCGCAGCGCGCGCAGGCCGGCCAGCGCCGGCTCCCAGCCCCCGGTGAGATAGCAGACCAGGTACAACGCCCACCACAACACCGCCGGCGCCCCAGCCAGCTGCAACGCCCCACCGACCGCGAACAGAACTGTTGCCGCCGCTGCCCAGCGCACCTCCGCCATCGACAGCACCCGCCACACAGCAGAGTGGGAGAGTCGGCCGTTCGCGGCACCGGCGGCGGGGGCCGCCGTCGATTCGGACAGGGTCGAGGTCACCAGCAGCTCCCAGCATGGTCGAGACCAACGCATCCAACTGTAAGCGCATGAACAGGTGTTCATCAAAGCGGGAGTAGGCTGCCAGCCATGGGGCACGGTGTCGAGGGACGCAGCCGAGCGGCGCGCCTAGACGCGGGGGCAGCGCAGTCTGTGGCCACCACTTTGCAGGCTCTCGCCACGCCCAGCCGGCTGCTCATCCTGTCCCGCCTGCGGGAGAGCCCGGCCACCGTCGGGGCAATTGCCGAAGCCGTCGAGATGGAACAGTCCGCCGTCTCCCACCAACTGCGGATGTTGCGTCATCTAGGACTGGTCCACGGTCAGCGCGCGGGGCGCTCGATCATCTACGCGCTCTACGACAACCACGTCGCCCAACTCCTCGACGAGGCCGTCTACCACGCCGAACACCTCCACCTCGCTGCCCCCGACCCGCAAACCGAAGCGAGGTGAGCAAGGTCAGGGAGCTCGAAAGCGGTGGCGGCTGGTTTCACCAGCATCGCGACGTTTCCGGCGGATGGTTGCGCCCGATCGTGTTCGGTGCGGTTGACGGTCTGGTCACTAACGCCTCACTGATCGCCGGAGTGGGAGGTGGCGGCGTTGGCCGGCAGACTCTGATCCTGACCGGGCTGGCGGGCCTGGTCGCAGGTGCGTTCTCGATGGCGACCGGCGAGTACATCTCCGTGGCCAGCCAGAACGAGCTGATGGGTGCGGAGGCTCGGGTCGAACGCGACCGGCTTGCCCGCTTCCCGGAGGAGGAGAGTGCCGAACTGCAACGGGTCTTCGTCGCATATGGCGCGGACCCGGTCGTCGCCGAGCAGGTCGTCGAGGCGATCTCTCGCGACCCGGAGGTAGCACTGCGGGTGCACATGCGTGAAGAGCTGGGCCTCGACCCGTCCGGGCTGCCCTCGCCGCTGGTCGCCGCTGTCGGCTCGCTCGTCTCCTGCGCCGTTGGCGGCCTCATCCCGTTGCTGCCCTTTCTGCTGGGCGCGCCCTCGCTAGGTCTTGCGTTGAGCATTGTCGCGATAGCTTTGTTCGCCGGGGGCGAGGCCGTCGGGCGGATCACTGGACGGCCCCTGCTGAGATCCGGGGTGCGTCAGCTCGCGCTGGGCGCGTTGGCGGTAGGCGTCGCGTTCGCAGTCGGCAGGCTCTTCGGCGCCATCATCTGAGCCTGGCGCAACGCAGAGGCGGGTCGTTCGTACGAAGCCGGGGGCGCCGAGGCTGGATGCCCGTCAATCATGGTCGGGCTCGCCGGAGAGTGATGGTCGGCGGCGAACAAGATCTCAGTCACCAATCGCCGCACATGGCCGCCCCGCACCGTATACAGGGCTCGCCGCCACAAGCACGCGCCATCGCAGTACACCACCTCGACTGCCCCTGGCGGCCCGCCGACATCGCCCAGCGCGAGGGCAGAATCCTGCGCCAAGGCAACCGCAACCCCGAGGTCGAGATCCTCCGCTACGTCACCGAACACTCCTTCGACGCCTACCGTGTGGCAGACCGTTGAAGGCCAGGCCCGCTTCATCGGCCAAGTCACGCGCGGCCGGCTCGACGTCCGGAGATCGAAGACATCGGCGACACCGCCCTGTCCTACGCCGAAGTCAAGGCACTCGCCACCGGACACCCGCGCATCCTGGAAAGGGCGCGCGTCGGCGGAGCTGACCCGCCTGGAACGGCTCGAACGCGCCGGAGCCCGTAACCGGCGTGTGCAGCCGGGTGATGTCGGGGATGACCACGTGCAGCCGGGAGCCGTCCGGCAGCATCGCGTCGACGA
>JALZAI010000297.1 GCA_030948475.1 Actinomycetota bacterium | reverse complement strand
GGTCGGGAGTTTGGTCGGCAGCGGTCGGGGATTCACTGGCCAGGGATGTACTGGCCTCGGGCTCGTCGCCGCCACCGGCCAGCTTGCCGGCCAGGCAATCGGCGAACTGGCCGATCAGCTTGTTGCCGACGTCGACCATGACGCCGCGGCCGAACTGCGCGGGCTTGCCAGTGATGTCGAGGTCGGTGGTGACCTTGACCTTGGTCGACGAACCGCCCTCGTCGGTGAGCGTCGCGACGACCTTGGCCGCCGCGGTGCCGTTACCGCGGGAATCGCGGCCCTGGGCGTTGATCACAGTCCGGTGCGCCGCCGCGTCCTTCTCGACGAAGCTGGCCTTGCCCTTGTAGGTGAGCGCGATCGGACCGAGCTTGACCTTCACCGTCCCGGTGAAGTCGTCGCCGTCGACGGAGTCGAGCTTGGCGCCCGGCATGCACGGCGCTACCCGCTCGATGTCGAGCAGCACCTTCCAGGCTTCGTCGACGGGGGCAGGGACGGTGAAGGAATGCTCGAGCTGCACTAGTTAGGCTCCTATATCAGACATTGCACGCGGCGAGGACGGCGCGCTTGGTCAGCACGCGCGCCAGATGCTCACGGTAGTCCGCCTTGCCGGACAGATCACTGGACGGCGTCGTCCCTTCGGCCGCGTGCTCCGCTGCCGTGCCGATCGCCTCGGCCGACGCGTCCGCCCCGGCCAACGCCGACTCGACCGCACTCGCTCGCAGCGGTGTCGGGGCCATGTTGGTGAGGCCCACGCGTGCCTCGCCGATCGAGCCGTTGGAGCGCTTGACCAGTGCGGCGACCGCGACGATCGACCACGCCTGCGCGACCCGGTTGAACTTCTCGTAGTGCGAAGTCCAGCCGTCCCCGAGCTTCGGCACCCGGATCGAGGTGAGGATCTCGTCCTCGGCCAGCGCCGTCGTGAGGTAGTCCTGGAAGAAGTCGGCCGCCGCGATGCGCCGCTCGCCGGACGGCCCGGACGCCACGAACTCGCAGTCGAGCGCAAGCGCGACGGCGCCGAGGTCACCTGCCGGATCGGCGTGCGCGAGCGCTCCGCCGAAGGTGCCGCGGTGGCGGACCTGCGGGTCGGCAACCGTCGCCGTCGCCTGCGCGATCAACGAGGCGTGCTGCTGCACCAGCGCGTCGTGCATGACGTCGTCGTGCGAGGTCATAGCGCCGATCACGATGGCGTCGCCGTCGTCGCGGACGCCCTTGAGCTCGTCCACCCGGCCCAGGTCGACGACCGTCGTCGGGTAGGCCAGGCGCAGCCGCAGTACCGGGATCAGCGACTGCCCGCCGGCCATCACCTTGGCGTCCTCGCCGGCTGAGGCCAGCGCCGAGACCGCCTCGCTGATCGAAGCCGGGGCTACGTAATCGAACGATGCGGGAATCATTTCTCGCTCCACAGGTGTCGCTCGGTAATCACAGTGCACCGCCCTCTCCGTCGGAGGTGGACGTACTCGCGCCGCCGTAGGCGGTGGTGCCCTCGTCGGCCCGATCGGACTTCTCGGTGCCGTGGATGGCGCGCCAGACCCGTTCCGGAGTCATCGGCATCTGCACATCGTTGACTCCGTACTGGCGCAGCGCGTCGACCACCGCGTTGACGACGGCGGGCGTCGAGGCGATCGTGCCCGCCTCGCCGACGCCCTTGGCTCCCAGCGGGTTGCTGGTCGACGGGGTCTCGGTACGGTCGGTGGTGAACGACGGCAGGTCGGACGCCGAGGGCAGCGTGTAGTCGACGAACGTACCGGTCGTCAGGTTGCCGGCCTCGTCGAACACGGCTTCCTCGAACATTGCCTGCGCGATGCCCTGAGCCAGCCCGCCGTGCACCTGACCCTCGATGATCAACGGGTTGATCGGTGTGCCGACGTCATCCACGCAGACGTACTTGCGGATTTTGGTGAACCCGGTGTCGGTGTCCACCTCCATCGCGCACAGGTGGGTGCCGTGCGGGAAGGAGAAGTTCTCCGGGTCGTAGACCGCGTCCGAGTCCAGCGAGGGCTCAACGCCGTCGGGCAGGTTGTGTGCCATGAATGCGGCAAAGGCGACCTCGCCGATTGCCACCGACGAGCCGGGCGAGCCCTTGACCTTGAATGAGCCGCTCTCGAACTCCAGGTCGTCCTCGTTGGCCTCGAGCAGGTGTGCCG
>JALZAI010000289.1 GCA_030948475.1 Actinomycetota bacterium | reverse complement strand
CGGTGACATCGACGAACGCGGCGCCGAGCGCTCTCGCGATCGACTCGTCGAGCTGGTCGGGGACGATCCCGCGGACGTCGTAGGCCTTCACGACAGTCGAGAGATCCAGCGAGTCCACGGGGCAAGCCTAGCGAGATCGCCCCTACCCCACCGGAGGGACGACGCGCAGATGCCCACGGCGGCCGGTCCCGGCGTCGAGGTCGCCTCCGATGCCGGCAGGTTCCACCCGGGCGGCCTCGCGTACCGCGTCGGCGAGCGCCTCGAGGTCGTCGCCGTGCGGGATCGGGGCAGGGAACTCACCGACGTGGCGCAGCACCTCCCACCCGCGTGGGACGGTGAGCCGTACCGCATGCGGTTCGCACAGGTCGTAGGAGTGCGGTTCGGCAAAGCTGGCGAGCGGCCCGACCACGGCGGTGAGGTCGGCGTAGGCATAGGTGAGAGTGGCCACGGCCGGACGTTCGCACGCGGTCCGGGTACACCGGCGCGCGGCTCTCACCGCCCGAAACCCTCGTTCACGGCCGAGCCTCGCTGCGCTCGTTCGGCCGCCGAGGGTCCATGCCGATGGTTCGCTCGCAAGCTTCGCTCACAGGTCGCGACCCTAGCGCTCGGGGCGGGGCTGGGCGGCCTGCTGCGCCGTTCGGCACGGGTCGTGTCGCGCCATCCGCCTACGCTGGCTGCGTGCGCAGCGTGCCTCGGCGATCGAGCCCGCATCCGCGCGGTCCGCACCGCGACCGCCGCGGGCGCGGGATGCGTGGCGAGTTGGCACCGCCGTCGGTTCCGCGCAGCCGAACGCGCGGGGAGCGATTCGACGACCTCGTGCTGGACGCGGTCGAGGAACTGGAGAACCGCTGGTCAGCGGAACTGGCCGAGGTCGAGTTCGCGGTCGAGGAGGTCCCGCCAACGGCCACCGCGGACACGACCGACTTCGATCACGACGTCGTGGTCGATCGCGGTGTACCCCTCGGCCGGCTGCTGCGCACCGGGGCGATGGATGCGAACGCGGCACCGGCACCCACGATCGTCATATACCGCCGTCCGGTCGAGGCGCGGGCGGGTGCCACCGACGACCGGGCTGATCTGATCTTCCTGGTGGTGGCCGAACTGGTTGCCGAACTGCTGGGGCTCGACATCGACGAGATCGACCCGCCCGACGGAGCGTGATTGATCAGCTCAGCCGGCCCGCCGCTTGAGGCGACGGCGCTCGCGCTCGGACAGCCCGCCCCAGATGCCGAACCGTTCGTCGTGCTCGAGGGCGTACTCGAGGCAGTCACCCTTCACCTCGCACCCGGTGCAGATGCGCTTGGCCTCTCGTGTCGATCCGCCCTTCTCGGGGAAGAACGCCTCCGGGTCGGTCTGCGCGCATAGCGCTCGTTCCTGCCAACCGGCCTCGTCGGGCAGGCCGAAGATGTCGTTCAGGTCAGCGTCGGCGAGTTGGGTCGAAAGCTCGGTCACGATGGCCTCCAAGGGCCGATGCGGGGTAGCGGAACAACACTAGGGAAATTACACGCGTGTCGTTCCGGTTCGTCAAGGTGTCTGGCTGCTAAAGCCGCACGTTTTTCGTCATGGAACGCGTATTGAGTCCGCTTTAGGATATTTTAGCGTGATTCGAGCGGCTGCGACTCGGACGCCTGCGACCGCAGCGACTCCAGCACGACCGCCACTGTTGGGCGATTCAGCGCGGACGGGCGGCCGACTGCGGTCAGGCGGCGCTCGAGGTGCGGTGCCCGCAGCGTGCGGATGTCCAGCGCTGCGGCGTCCGCGGCGACCGACAGCCGGGGCAGGATCGCCACCCCGTGCCCGGCGGCGACGGCGCACGCCAACACGAGCATGTCGTCGCTCGTCCAGCGCACCCGCGGCTCGAAGCCCGCGGCGCGGCAGGCCGAACGCACCGCGAGTCCGCACGCGGCATCGTCGGGTGGCATCACCCAGTCGGCGTCGGCCAGCTCGGTGAGCGAAGGACGGCGCTTGCCGGCCCAGCCGCGCGGCACCGTGAGCACCAGCGGCTCGCGCCGCAGCTCGAACGCGAGGCCGAAGTCGGGGAGGGCGAGCGGCACGTAGTCATACTCGTCCACGACCGCAAGCTCGACGTCACCCGCGAGCAGCAGCTCGAGCGCGGACACCGGCTCGGCGACGATCACGGCCACCTCGATGCCCGAGTGCGCTTCGGCCATTGCGGTCACGGACGCGGACACGAAGCTAAGCGCCGCGCTCGCCACGGCCGCGACCCGCACCGGGCCGCCGAGGGTGCCGGCGAGCCGGTCGAGATCGGCGCGGGCGGCGAGCAGCACGTCCTGCACCTCACCGGCGCGCACGGCCAGTGCGCGCCCCGCGCCGGTCAGCGAGACCCCGCGCGAGGACCGGTCGACGAGCGCCGTGCCGGCCTCGCGCTCGAGGATGGCGACCTGCTGGGAGACGGCCGAGGCGGTCAGACCCAGTGCGCGGGCGGCACCGGCGATGGTGCCGCGCAGGCCCACCTGGCGCAGCAGCCGCAATCGTCCGACGTCGAGGGCACCGTCATTAGCCATAAGTAGAACTTACGGCATAGACTGCTTAGTCATTAGACGTTCCGAACGGAGATGAAGAGGAGATGACTATGTCCGTCCCACGCCACGACCAGATCACTGCCGAGACGACCGCGATCCTGTCCCGGCTGGGTGTTGGCGAGCTGCCCGCCGACGGCACCAGATCGGCACGCTCTCCCATCACCGGCGGCGAACTCGTCCGGGTGCGCGAGCACACCGCCGAGGATGTGCGTCAGATCATCGGTGCGGCGCAGCAGGCCTTTCTGCAGTGGCGCATCGTGCCCGCTCCGGTGCGCGGCCAGCTGGTGCGCGAGCTGGGCGAGCTGCTGCGCGAACACAAGGACGACCTCGGGGCGCTCGTCTCGATCGAGGCCGGCAAGATCCGCTCCGAGGGCCTCGGCGAGGTCCAGGAGATGATCGACATCTGCGACCTGGCGGTGGGCCTGTCGCGCCAGCTGTTCGGACTCACCATCGCGTCCGAGCGCCCCGGCCATCGAATGATGGAGCAGTGGCACCCACTCGGCGTCGTCGGAGTCATCAGCGCCTTCAACTTCCCGGTCGCGGTCTGGTCGTGGAACGCAGCGCTCGCCCTCGTGTGCGGTGATCCGGTGGTGTGGAAACCGTCCGAGAAGACGATGCTCACCGCGCTCGCCTGCCAGGCGCTGGTCGCCGAGGCCGCCCGCCGGGTGGGCGCCCCACCGGCCGTGTCGTCGATCGTGCTCGGCGGTGCCGAGACGGGCGCGGCGCTGGTCGACGACGCTCGCGTCACACTGCTCAGCGCCACCGGCTCGACGCGCATGGGCCGCGCCATTGC
>JALZAI010000179.1 GCA_030948475.1 Actinomycetota bacterium | reverse complement strand
CCACCACGGTGAGCGCCCCAGCCGCCGAAGCCGTTGATCGAGCCTCGCGTAGTGCCGGGGCGCCTTCGGTGGTAACGCGCATGACGGCCGACTGCTGCAGCGCGCGCAGTCGCCAATATCCCAGCCCGTGCGCTTCGGCTGTCCCCATCGCACGCTCGATCAGGGCGAGGGCGACATGGACGTCACGCTTCCAGCGGATTCGGCTGAGCACCTCCAATGCGGCGCATTCGACCGCCGGCAGCCCGGCTGCCTCGGCCCGCTCCACCGCCTTCTCGGCCAGACGCTCGGCCGTCGCCGGGTCCTCGGCGTCGAGCGCAACGTGCGCAGCCAGCGCGTCGAGCCGCGCCGCGAACACGTCGGTGTCCGCCCCGACGAACTGAGCGCTGCGGGCGCCAGCGAGCAACCGCTGCGCGCGCGGATTGTCGCCGGCCGCGATGGCTGCCTCGGCGAGGAGCATGCGCAGGTCGGCCGCGCGTCGCTGCGCCTCCATCCGGTCCATCCGCTCGAGCACCGCGTCTCCCGCGTCTAGGGCGCGGGCGACGTCGCCCGACTGCGCGAGCACCTGGACGAGGACTTCGTGGGCATCCGTCCATTCTTCGGAGCCGGCATCGGTCAGACCTACGGCTCGTTCCGCGGCGACGGACGCGCTGCGGAACGCGCCTCGCACCGTCGACCGACGAGCCGACTCCACTAGCAGCCGCGCTGCCTCCGATCGGTCGCCGGCGCCCTCGGCCAGTTCCGCGGCCATTTCGCAGAAGGTGCCCGGGACACCGGGATGCGCCAGGCGGACCGCATCGAGTGCGCGACGGGACAGCTGCATCCGTTCCGGCGGCAGCAGGTCGGCCAAGACGATCTCTCGGATGAGCGCGTGCCGGAACCGGAACTCCGGGCCGTCCACGGTCACCAACTGCGCGGCGAGTGCTGCCCGCAGCGCGTCGACGACCGCTGTTCCGTCGGTCCCAGCGGTGCCGGGGACCAGATCCCAGTCGAAACGCCGCCCGAGGATGGCCGCGGCGCCGAGCACCTGCCGACCGGCGGGACCCAACGCAGCGACACGTCGGCGAACCGACTCGGCGAGACTCACGGGCGCCCTCGGCGTCAGAGTCGCCACGGCCTGCCATCCGCCATCGGAGCGGACGAGCGCGCCGGCCGTGACCACGCTGGCCAGCAATTCTTCGATCAGGAAAGGCACGCCGTCGCTGTTGGTGACGATGAAGGTGGCCAATTCCGGCGACAGATCGGCGACCCCGAGGCACGCGCGCAGCATCTGTTGCTGCTGGTCGCGTGTCAGCGGCGCGAGCGGGAGCACGTCAGCGGCGTCGGTTCGGCGAAGACGTTCGAGCAGGTTGTCCGTGACCGGCGAGTCGGCGCGGGTGGTCGCGATGCAGAGAACCCGTTCGCTGCTGAGATTGTCGGCGAGGTACTCGACCACCGAGATCGTTTCCTCGTCGGCCCAATGCAGATCCTCGAGGACGATCACGCACCCTCGTCCGCGCGCCAGGACGCGCAGTAACCGCACGGCTGCCTCTGCGATGAGCAGCGGCGACTCGTCCAGTCGTCCCGCTTCGACGGCCCCCCATCCCGGCACAAGGCGCGCGATCTGTCCGTCGAAGCCGGTCAGCTCCGGACCAGTTGGTCGCTCGCCGCTTCGACCAGCGGCGAGAAAGGCCTCGGTGAGCGGCCGGTAGGGCGACGGCGCCGTGGTGGGAACCGCCCTTCCGGAGAGGACGAGCAGGCCACGGTCGTCCGCGGTCGATACGAGCTGCCGCACGAGGCGCGACTTGCCGACACCGGCCTCGCCCACGAGCGCCATCAACCGACCACGCCCTTCGGCCGCGTGGCCCAGTGTTTGCTGCAGCGCGCCGATCTCAGCATCACGCCCGATGACTACTGGGCACAGCACGCCCTGCATGCGCCCAGTATCTGTTAGCGGACGGCCGTTCGCTCGGTTCAGCCGTTCTTGAGCCGTTCGAGCTCGGCAGCGAAGGCGCGCACGATTACGATCTCCGCCGGGTCGCAAGCGGATCGTCGATCGGTCGTGCGTCCTCAGCGGTGATGCCGGTGTCCGAGCTCGGGTTACTCACCGCCCGGGCGGTGAATATGCCCTCAGCGCTGCGTAGAAGAGGGAACGCCAGGTGCTCCGCGCCGAGCGAGAGTGCGTAGAGGCCGGTGGAGACTCGCTCCAGGAAGCCCCACTCCT
>JALZAI010000177.1 GCA_030948475.1 Actinomycetota bacterium | reverse complement strand
CTCGGCAAGCGCCGGATCGTCGGCCCGGAGCGAGAGGTCGCGGTCGATAGCTCCGATCGCGTAACCGCTCAGGCAGAGCTCGGGCAAGACGATCAGCGCCGCCCCGCCGTCGGCCGCCTCCTCGATCGCCGCGCGCGCCCGGGCAACGTTGTGTTCGAGGTCGCCGACCCTGGAGTCGACTTGCGCTAGCGCGACGCGCAACGCCTCATCTCGGTGCCCACTTGGGAACGAACGATGCTGCGTGCCGGTCCCGGACATCGGTGCGATCATACCAACCGTGGTTGCGCAAAGAGCAACGAGCTTGAGACGCGGAACCGACATCCTGATCGCGCTCGGGGGCGAGGAGGCGCTGGCCCGAGACGGACTCGGAGTCGTCCGGATCGCCCAACTCGTCGGGCACGAGAAGAGCCAGGTGTCCCGCGCCTTGACCGCCCTCGCCGCCAGTGGGCTCGTCGATCGCGATCCCCAGTCACGGGCTTACCGGCTCGGCTGGCGCCTATTCGCGCTGGCCGCCCGGTCCGGGCGCCCGCGACTGATCTCGCTGGCCCCGAGCACGCTGAGGCGCTTGGTGGCCGACTACGGTGAGACCGTGCACCTGTCCGTGCTCGACGGCAGCCAGGTCCTGACGCTGCTCTCCGAAGGACCGTCGACGGCGATCAAGGCGACCGGCTGGAGCGGACGCACGGTGCCGGTCACCTGCACCTCGTCCGGGCGCGCGCTGCTCTTGGATCACGATCGCCTCGCGCTGGGGGCGATCGTGGACCAGGCCAGCTTCGCCGGCTTGGGACCCAACGCACCGCACGACGCCGACGAGCTGCACCGGCGGATCTGTGCGGCGCGCGAGCAGGGCTACGCGCTCGTCGACGAGGAGTTCGAGCCCGGCCTGGTGGGCGTCGCCGCTCCCGTGCGCGACTTCTCCGGTCAGATCATGGCGGTGCTCAACGTATCGGGGCCGAAGTTCCGTCTCGACGGGCGGCTGGGCAGCGCGGGCGAGGACCTGCGCCGCGCCGCCGATGCGTTGTCGAACGCGATGTCCGCGCGGCTACCGTAGCCCGGCTCTAGAGTTCGCTTGCGTAATCCAGGTTCTCGGCCTTGAGGGTGGCATCGGTGCCGAGGTAGGCGTGCTTGGACATGTCCGGGCTGTAGCGGCTGGCCGGGGGCGTCCGGCCCAGCGCTTCGGCCATGCTGCGGATGTGGTGGGGCCCGGCGCCGCAGCAGACGCCAAGGTAGTTCACGCCCAGCGCGTGCGCGGACTGCGCGAAGTCGGCGATCTCGTAGCGGCTGCACGCGAACGGGTCCAGCCCGGTGGGGAACGAGCGACCGCCGGGGAGCCGGTCGCTCTCGTGGTCGTGCAGCGACTGGAAGCTGGGCTGTTCGGGACTGGTGCGGTAGGGAACGGGCAGGGCCGCGACATGGCCTTGCACGGCAGCGCGGATCTCCTCGAGCATCGGCAGCATGGTCCGCGGTCCGCGAATGCAGTTCAGCCCGACCACGTCGGCGCCGGCCTGCTCGAGCCGCCGGCAGGCCTCGGCCGGGGTCCACTGCTCTCTGGTCTCCGGCAGCTGGTGGACGGCGAGCGTGATTACCGCGGTCAAGCCCGCGCTCTTGATCACCTCGGTGGCGATCAGCGCCTCCTCGGCGAACGCGAAGGTCTCACCGATCACGAAGTCCACACCGGCGTCGTGGGCCCAGCCGACCTGCTCCTCGAACATCCCCCGTACCGCCTGGCGAGCATCGTCCTCGGGTGCGAAGACGTTGGTGTTACAGACGTTCCCGGCCAGAAGGCCGCCCGTGTCGGCGGCGACCGCGGCCGCCGTCTCGAGCGCCTGGCGGTTGATCGCCTCGAGCAGATGCTCCTTGCCGATCAGACGCAGCTTCTCGCGGTGGGCGTAATACGTGAACGCCTCCACCACGTCGGAGCCGGCGTGGACGAACTCGCGGTGTAACTGGGCGACCAGCTCGGGGTGCTCGAGCACGACCTCGGGGACGAAGGCCCCCGCCTGAAGGTAACCGCGACGCTCGAGCTCGAACAGGTAGCCCTCGGCGCAGATCACAGGTCCGCGCTCGAGCCGGTCGAGCAGACTCGGTCGGTCAGCCGTCATCCCCGAAAACGCTACTCGGTCGTTGCTCCATATGCAAGTGGCGTTGCAGTCGTTAGGTGGGGCAGCAGGTGCGTTCCAAGTGCCGTCGGGCTGGTGATCGCGGGGTGTGATCGGGTGCGGGTGCCGTGGCCTAGGGATGTCCACCAGCGCGCGTCGCGCGTCCGATCTCGCTCCGGACGCGCAACGCGGCCGCGGGTCTGTCCGTGATCACGGCCGCGACGCGCTCGTCGGCGAGCGTCGTGCGCAGTCCGCGGCCGTCGTTGACAGTCCACACGTAGCTCTGGTA
>JALZAI010000240.1 GCA_030948475.1 Actinomycetota bacterium | reverse complement strand
GAGAAGAAGGACGGGATGATCACGGCGATGACGGCGATGAGCAGCGTGACAGCCAGACTGATCCGATAGCCCCGCTGCTGCCAGCGACCGACGATCTCGCGGCGCGCGATGAGCGCGACGGTGCGATTCATTGCTCGCTCACCCCCTCGGGGTAGAGCTCTGACAGCGAGGGCTGGCGCCAGCCGAACCGCTCGACCCGTCCGGCCCCGGCGGCGGCGGCAAGGACCTGCTGGTCGTCTTCCGCATGCTCGAGCGGGAGCAGCACCCGCGTTCCGTCGCGTTCGAGCACCCTGGCCGAACCGAGCGTGTCGACCCAGTTCGGATCCGCGCCCGCGACGACGATCTCGAGCTGGCGCCGCGATCTCTTCTGGCGCAGTTCGTCCAGGGTGCCGTCGGCCACCACGCGTCCGGACCGGATGATCACCACCGCTCGCAGAGCCGCTCCACCAGTTCCAGCTGGTAGCTGGAGAACAGGACCCCGACGCCGTGGTCGGTGGCTTGGCAAGGACGTCCACGCTCTCGATCAGGGCGGTGGCGGCGCGCGCGGCGTCGCGCGAAGACATGCCGCGCAGTACCCGCACCGTTCGAACCGACGAAGCCGACCATCTCGCCCGGCCCGACCCCGAGCGACACCCCGGACAGCGCGCGGGTGTCGCCGTAGGACTTGGTGCAGGTCATCGACGAGCAACACCGCGCCCAGGCTAGCGGCGACGGATCCGCCTCACCTCCAGCTGCTTGCACTCGTCGGGGGTGAGTGCCAAACTTGAGCTGGCACTCGGCTATGCTGAGTGCCAACCGGCCGGCAGTGAGGCGTCCCCAATGGACGCCGTCCGTCGCGGGCGCTCCGGGTCGGTAAATCAAGCATTCACAACGTGCATGTGAAAGGACGACAACCGGATGGCAAAACTGATCGCGTTCGACGAAGAGGCCCGACGCGGCCTTGAGCGCGGCATGAACCAGCTCGCTGATGCCGTGAAGGTGACGCTGGGTCCCAAGGGCCGCAACGTCGTGCTGGAGAAGAAGTGGGGCGCTCCCACGATCACCAACGACGGTGTCAGCATCGCCAAGGAGATCGAGCTCGAGGAGCCGTTCGAGAAGATCGGCGCCGAGCTCGTCAAGGAAGTAGCCAAGAAGACCGACGACGTCGCCGGTGACGGCACGACGACGGCCACCGTGCTAGCGCAGGCGCTGGTCAAGGAAGGCCTGCGCAACGTCGCCGCCGGTGCCAACCCGATGGCGCTCAAGCGCGGCATCGAAGCAGCGGTCGCCTCGGTCTCCGAGGTCCTGGGCAAGATGGCCAAGGACGTCGAGACCAAGGAGCAGATCGCGGCCACCGCATCGATCTCCGCCGCTGACCCGAGCGTCGGCGAGCTCATCGCCGAGGCGATGGACAAGGTCGGCAAGGAAGGCGTCATCACCGTCGAGGAGAGCAACACCTTCGGCCTCGAGCTCGAGCTCACCGAGGGCATGCGCTTCGACAAGGGCCACATCAGCCCGTACTTCGTGACCGACGCAGAGCGGATGGAGGCCGTCCTCGACGACCCGTACATCCTGATCGTCGAGTCGAAGATCTCGAACGTGAAGGACCTGCTGCCGCTGCTCGAGAAGGTCATGCAGACCGGCAAGCCGCTGGCGATCCTCTCCGAGGACGTCGAGGGCGAGGCGCTGGCCACCCTGGTCGTCAACAAGATCCGGGGCACGTTCAAGTCCGTCGCCGTCAAGGCACCGGGTTTCGGCGATCGCCGCAAGGCGATGCTGCAGGACATCGCGATCCTGACCGGCGGCACCGTGATCAGCGAGACGGTCGGGCTCAAGCTCGAGAACGCCACGATCGACGACCTGGGCAAGGCGCGAAAGATCGTCGTCACCAAGGACGAGACGACCGTCATCGAGGGCTCCGGCGACGCCGAGCAGATCCAGGGTCGGGTCAACCAGATCCGCGCCGAGATCGAGAAGAGCGACTCCGACTACGACCGCGAGAAGCTGCAGGAGCGCCTGGCCAAGCTGGCCGGCGGTGTCGCGGTGATCAAGGTCGGCGCAGCAACCGAGGTCGAGCTCAAGGAGCGCAAGCACCGCATCGAGGACGCCGTACGCAACGCGAAGGCAGCCATCGAGGAAGGCCTGCTTCCCGGCGGCGGTGTGGCATTGGCCAACGCCGCGACCACCGCGTTCGACAAGCTGGACCTGGTCGGTGACGAGGCGACGGGCGCCAATATCGTCCGCGTCGCGCTGACGGCTCCGCTCAAGCAGATCGCGATCAACGCCGGACACGAGGGCGGCGTCGTTGCGGAGAAGGTCAGCTCGCTGCCTGCGGGCCACGGCCTCAACGCAGCGACCGGCGAGTACGTGGACATGTTCAAGGAGGGAATCGTGGAGCCTGCCAAGGTGACGCGCTCCGCCCTGCAGAACGCCGCGTCCATCGCCGCGCTGTTCCTCACCACCGAGGCCGTGGTGGCCGACAAGCCGGAGAAGGCCGCGGCTCCCGCCGGCGGCGGCATGCCCGGCGGAGACATGGACTTCTAGAGACTTCTGAGTCCACGCTCGTATCCGCAGCAAGGGGCGGGCCCGATTGGGCC
>JALZAI010000229.1 GCA_030948475.1 Actinomycetota bacterium | reverse complement strand
CCCTCACTCCGTTCGGGCCGCCAAGGGGCCACATCTCGGGCTCGCTTCGCAAGCGTCGCTCACGCCGTCGAGCCTAACCGCGCTCGCCTGGTAGCCGCGGCGTACCGCTGGTGTCACCTCTTCGCTGTCGATCGGGCGCGATAACCCAGAAACTCGGTAGCGTGATCGGTTGCCGAACGAGGAGGGCCGATGCCGACGAGCGGCGCCGCGACTGAGCACGCTCCGCAACTCTCGCGCAGGCATGCCGCCGGTGCGGGCAGTGCGCGCGGACTGCTGTTCACGATCCTCGGGGAGTTCGTCCTGCCCGGCGGCGGCTCGGCGTGGACCTCGGCCTTCATCGAGGTACTACGGCGACTGCGCGTCGAGGAGAAGGCGGCGCGGCAGGCGTTGATGCGAACCGCGGCCGACGGATGGCTGGTGTCCGAGCGCGTCGGACGGCGCACCTGCTGGAGGCTGACTTCCGCAGCGCAACGTTTGCTCACCGAAGGCACCGAGCGCATCTACGGCTTCACCGGCGCGGCCGACGAGTGGGATGGCCGCTGGCTGCTCGTGCTCGCCCGTGCCCCGGAAACCGAGCGCCCGACGCGGCACCTGCTGCGCACCCGGCTGAGTTGGGCGGGCTTCGGCTCGCCGGCGCCGGGGGTGTGGGTCAGCCCGCATCCTGACCGGCTGACCGAGGCCGAGAAGGTACTCGCGGACGCCGGCGTGGCCGACGCCCAGATCTTCCTCGGCACGCACACCGGCGGTCACGACCTGGCCAGCATGGTCCGTCAGGCCTGGGACCTGGACCAGGTGGAGCAACGCTACGAGCGATTTCTCACCAAGTTCGTGCGCCCCTCGAATCGGGACCCGCTCACCTGCATCGTCGAACTCGTCCATGCCTGGCGTCGCTTCCCGGCCTTGGACCCGGCACTGCCCCGCGATCTGCTACCCGCGCAATGGAGCGGTGTAAAAGCGGCCAAGCTGTTCGAGCGCCAGCACGCCAAGCTCGCCGCGGAAGCAACCGACGAGTGGCGCCGGATCAGTAGCGAAGCTCGTTGATCCGCCGGTCGCTAAACCGCTCCGCGCGTTTCGATGATCGCGGCCAGCCCACGCAGCGCCTCGGCGATCCCGGAGCGCACTGACATGGGCGGGACCCCCAGTTCGCGAGCCGCCTCGCCTTGGGTCATGCCGCGGAAGTACACGAGCATCACCATCTCGCGTTGGGTGCCACCGAGTGAGTTGACTGCACTGCGCATCCATCTCGCCCAGCGGTCGGCCTCGGCGGTATCCCCGGTAGAAGCACTCATCGACGTCATGAGATGAACACCGCGATCGCGACGTAGTGGCAGGCGGCGGCCGCACAGACGTAGGCGTGAAACACCTCGTGATATCCGAAAATCGTCGGGGACGGATCGGGACTGCGGCGGTAGTAGGAGAATGCACCGGCCATGAAAAGCAGCCCACCCGCGAACACCAGGGACGCCGCTGCCACCCCGGCGTGCATCCACACGGCCGGAAGGGCGAGTCCGGCTAGCGTCCCCAGGCCGACGAAGGTCAGCCCGACGAGTATCTCGGGCGCGCTCATCCGGGCGAGGTGGAGCACGGTTGCGAGCGCGGTGAGGGACCACATCGCGATCAGGCAGGTGAGCCCGAACGCGGCGTCGGACGTGAGTGCGAAGATCGGAGTCGCCGTGCCCGCGATGAGGATGTAGATCATCACGTGGTCCAGGCGCTGTAGGCGCCGGCTCGCCGTGACCCCCCAATTCCCGCAGTGGTATAGCGCGCTGACGCCGAACAGGCCGGAAACAGAGCCGGTATAGACGGCGAGCGACGCGAACTCCGCACGCCCGCGCGCGCTCGCGAGCAGGAGCGGGCCGACCACGAGGGACGTAACGAACCAGCCGAGATGCAGCCACCCACGCAGAAGCGGTTTGGCGTAGTACAGATCGCGTTTCTGGTCGTAGAGCTGCGCGGTCATGAGCGCACGCTCGCACAGCGGGCGCAATCTGGAAAATGGGGCTGGGCAACGTACCAGTCGTGCACCGGAATCGCCGGAGGTAGGTAACCTGGCGAGCCCGGCTGCCTGAGCTGGGGAGCTAGCATTGGTCCCACCGGTGAGGTCGGTATCCGTGGTGTTCGGCGTGCGATCAAGGCTTCACGAGTCAGCAGCGGACAGCTGATCGATTCCGAACCGGCTGACAGTCCCATCGGCCTCCAGCTTACACGGGGCTTACCCAGAGACAGCTGCAGGAAAGCCGGAATCAGGTGCGACGCCAACGCGCCTCGCAGAAGCCGAACAGGCCGAACATGACCAGCCCGATAGCAACGACGACCAGCAGCCACGGCCCGACCGCCGTGTCCCGCAGGGCGCGAAGCGCCCCGTCGATGCCCCGGGCCTTCTTCGGCTCGTACTGCACCGCGGCAGTGATCACCAGGATGCCGGCCATCCCGAAGACCACGCCGCGGGCCGCGGTGCCGACCGTCCCGAGGAACTCGGTCACCTTTCGCGCACGTGCGCTCATCTCGCCGAGCTTGAGCTGCTCCTCGAACTTGCGGGTGACGCCCTCGTACACGAGGACGAGGCCGGCGATCACGACAGCCACACCGACCAGCCCGACCAGCCAACGGCCGGCGGTGTGCTGCATCGTTCGCGCAGTCAACGACTGCTGGTCCTTGGCCTGGCTGGAGTCGCGTCCCGAGATCAGAATCGTGAACGCGCTGACGGCAAGGAAGGTATAGATCAGGCCGCGGCCGAGCGACTGGACGCGCGGGCCGGCCTTGGTGCCCTCGCCGACCACGCCGAAGGCGGCCTCGCTGAACCGCCAGATGGCGTAGCCCGCGAGGCCGAGGCCGAGGATAAGCAGGAGCACGAAGCCGCCGGTCTGCTGAGATAGCGCCTGCAGCGCGCCGCGCTGATCGGTCTCCTTGCTTTTCTTGCCGAACGCGACAAACAGCGCGAGTACTCCGATCAGCACATAGACCGCGCCGCGGGCACCCAGCCCGAATCGGGCCAGCCCTTCCATCTTGTCGCTGTGGGCTGCCCGGCGTACCGACTCCGTGGCTGACGCATTCATGGGGACGCTCCTGACTCACCCGGACGCAGCCCGGTCGCCACAACATGCCCCGCCGCGACGATCCTTTAACCCGACCGCGCCAACTCGTCGAAGATCAGCTCCGTCTGGGTCGACAGCACCTCGGGCATTTGCTGCAAGCGGGTCAGAACCACGTCGCGCAGATTGGCCGCATCGCGGGTACGCACGAGCAGCACGATGTCGCGGTCGCCGGCGATGAGCGCGACGTGCTCGACCTCGGGGATGGCCATCACCTGCTCGCGCACCGACTTCCACGAGTGCTGACTGATCTTGAGATACACGTACGCGGACAGGCCGTAGCCATAACGCTGCGGATCGACCACCGCGGCATAACCAGTGATCACCCCGTCGCGGTGCAGGCGCTCGACGCGGGTGTAGGCGCCGGCGCGCGAAATGTGTAGCCGCTCGGCGAGGGCGCGCATGGACAGCCGGCCGTCGGCTCGCAGCGCTTCGACAATGCGGCGATCGGTGTCGTCAAGCGCGGCCAACTGTCTGGCAGCAGGGTCTCCGCTGGACGATATCGGCACCGAATGACCATACCGGACCGCGCCTCGTGACCAATCGTCTGCACACCGGCCATCTGCGTGGACCTATTGCCGTGAGCTGGGACCATGGGGAGTGCTTCGGCACTACCCGGAAGCCCGGAAGCTCGGAAGCTCGGAAGAAGGCTCACCTGATGACCTCGCTGGCTCAGCGTCGCGATACCCGTCCGCTCCTGCCGGCCGACGAACCACTCTGTCTTTTGGACGCGGCCGGCATGCCTACCGGTGGATCCTTGCCGGACGCCGCGGCGCTGTCCCGCCTGCACCGCGCGATGGTGATCGGCCGGCGCTTCGACGCCCAGGCCTCTGCGCTGACCAGGCAGGGTCGGCTCGCGGTCTACCCGTCCGCGCGCGGCCAGGAGGCCTGCGAAGTCGGCGCCGTCCACGCACTGCGCGAGCAGGACTGGCTGTTCCCGACCTACCGCGACTCGGTCGCCATGGTGACCCGCGGCGTGCCACCCACCGAGGTGCTCTCGTTGCTTCGCGGCGTGTGGCACTGCGGCTACGACCCGCACGCGTACCGCGTCGCGCCGCAGTGCACACCGCTGGCCACCAACACGCTGCACGCCGTCGGGCTCGCGCACGCCGCGCGGGTCAAGGGTGAGGACAGCGTCGCGCTCGTGTTCGTTGGGGACGGAGCGACCAGCGAGGGCGACTTCCACGAGGCACTCAACTTCGCCGCGCTCTGGAAGGCGCCGGTCGTGTTCCTGGTGCAGAACAACGGCTACGCGATCAGCGTCCCGCTCGCCAAGCAGTCCGCCGCGCCGTCGCTGGCGCACAAGGGGATCGGCTACGGCGTGGCGTCGATGCGCGTCGACGGCAACGACCCGGCGGCGGTGTACGCGATCGTGCGGGAGGCGGTCCAGGCCGCCGCAGCCGGTGATGGCCCAGCGCTCATCGAGGCCGTGACGTACCGCATGGAGGCGCACACCAACGCCGACGACGCAACGCGCTACCGCGACAGCGCGGAGGTGCAGGAATGGCTGGCGCGCGATCCCATCGCCCGGCTGGAGACCTATCTGCGCGCGCAGGGCCTGCTCGACGACGTTGGCCTGGACGAGATCACTGCAGCGGCCGACCGATTCGCGGCAGACCTGCGCACGCGCATGAATACCGACGTCAATGTCGATCCGGCCGAGCTCTTCGCGCACGTCTACGCCGAGCCGACACCCGCGCTGCGCGCCCAGCGGGCCCAGCTCGAGGCGGAGCTGCGCGACGCGGACCGGGACGCCCGATGACGAGCACCCTGGAGCGTCGCACCAACGGCGTGGACCCTGCCGCGCCTGCCTCGACCACCATGGCGGCCGCCCTCAATCGCGCGCTGGCCGACTCGCTCGAAGCGGACCCGGATGTCCTCGTGTTCGGCGAGGACGTCGGCGCGCTCGGCGGCGTCTTCCGGGTCACCGACGGGCTGGCCACGCGCTTCGGCGACGCGCGCGTGATGGACACCCCGATCGCCGAAGCCGGCATCGTCGGCACCGCGATCGGCATGGCGATGAACGGGCTGCGTCCGGTCGTCGAGATGCAGTTCGACGCCTTCGCCTATCCCGCGTTCGAGCAGATCACCAGCCACCTGGCCAAGCTGCGCAACCGCACCCGGGGCGCGCTGGAGGTCCCGATCGTCGTCCGGATTCCGTACGGAGGCGGGATCGGCGGCGTCGAGCACCACTGCGACTCGTCCGAGATCTACTACACGCATACGCCGGGCCTGCGGGTCGTCACGCCGGGTACCCCGGGTGACGCCTACACGCTGCTGCGCCAGGCGATCGCGAGCCCCGATCCGGTCATCTTCCTGGAACCGAAGCGGCGCTACTGGTCGGCGGAGACGGTCGCGCTCTCGTCCGACGGACCGTCGCTCGGCTCGGCCGTCGTGCGCCGTCCGGGTGCGGAGGTCACTCTGATCGCGTACGGCGGCCTGGTCGCCACCGCGCTCGAGACCGCCGAAGCCGCACGGGACGAGGGTTGGGACGTGGAGGTCGTCGACCTGCGCAGCCTGTCCCCCTTCGACGACGCGACGCTCACCGAGTCGGTGCGCCGCACCGGTCGAGCCGTCGTCATCCACGAGGCGTCCGGCTTCTGCGGGTACGGCGCGGAAGTCGCCGCACGGCTTAGCGAGCAGTGCTTCCACTATCTGCAGGCGCCGATCCTGCGTGTCACCGGCTACGACATCCCGTATCCGCCGCCGAAGCTCGAGGAGCACCACCTGCCGGGCGTCGACCGCATCCTGGACGCGATCGCTCGGCTGCAGTGGGACGACGAGGCCGTCGTCGGAAACGGCTATGGCTGAGTTCCGGTTGCCCGATCTCGGCGAGGGGCTGACCGAGGCCGTGATCACCACCTGGCATGTCGCGGTCGGTGACACCGTGACTGTCGACCAGGTGGTCGTCGAGGTCGAGACCGCCAAGGCCGCGGTCGAGGTGCCGGTTCCGTTCGCCGGCGAGGTGAGCGCGCTGCACGGCAAGGCGGGCGAGACCGTCGCCGTGGGCGCGCCGTTGATCTCGGTGGCGCAGGCGGAGGGTTTCCAGGAGCCGGGTGTCGTCGCCAGCCCCGGCGGACGTTCGGGGGCCGTGCTGATCGGGTACGGCACACCCGACGAATCGCGTCGGCGCCGTCACAGCCGGCGGCCCGCGGCCACCACGGCCGGCAGGGTCGAGGTCGCGTCCGACCGCGTCGCGGTCATCTCCCCCTTGGTGCGCAAGCTGGCGCGCGATGCGGCACTCGACCTGGCCACGGTCAGCGGCACCGGGCCGTCCGGCCTGGTGCTGCGCCGCGACGTCGAGCGGGCGCTGCACAAGTCCGTCTCGGACGTGCAGCGCATCCCGATCACCGGGCTGCGCAAGATCGTCGCCGACAAACTGTCTCGCTCCCGCCGCGAGATCCCCGAGGCGACGGTCTGGGTCGACGTCGACGCCACCGACCTGCTCGCCGCGCGCGTTGCGATCAACTCGCGCCGCCCGGAGCGGCCGGTGAGCGTGCTTGCCCTCGTCGCGCGCTTCATCGTGCTCGGGCTGCGGCAGTATCCCGAGCTGAACGGGCACGTTGAGGGCGACGAGATCGTGCTGTCGTCGGCCGTGCATCTCGGCTTCGCCGCCCAGACCGAGCGCGGGCTGATCGTTCCGGTGGTCCACGATGCGCATGCAATGAACACTCGGGACCTGTCAGCAGCGCTGAGCCGGCTCACGCTGGACGCCCGCGCCGGCAGCACACCAGTAGCCGACCTGCAGGGCGGCACGTTCACTGTGAACAACTACGGGGTGCTCGGCGTCGATGGTTCGGCAGCGATCATCAATCATCCCGAGGTGGGCATCCTCGGCATCGGCCGGATCATGGACAAACCCTGGGTGGTCGAGGGGCAGGTCGCGGTGCGCAAGCTCTGCGAGCTCACTTTGGCCTTTGACCATCGGGTCTGCGACGGTGGTACAGCTGGCGGCTTCCTGCGCTTCGTCGCGGACTGCGTCGAGTCCCCGGTCGCCGCGCTCGGCGACCTCTGAC
>JALZAI010000221.1 GCA_030948475.1 Actinomycetota bacterium | reverse complement strand
GCGTTCACGTGAACGCGGGGGGACGCGTCGAGGGGTGCGCGGTCTCGGAGGTACGCCAGGACCGTTTCCCACGCTTCGAGCGTCAGGGCTCACGACTACCTGAGTTGGCCGTCCAGCGGCTCATCGGTCAGCCACATCGCCGTCCTCGGCTCGACGAGCCCGACCCGTACGGCGGTGGTGACCGCTCCCAGGCGGGTATGTGTGCCGAGCTTTCCGAGCACGCTCTGCACATGTGAGCGCGCGGTCGCCACCGAGATGCCGAGCGAACGTGCCAGTTGCTGCGTGTCGTCGCCGCGCACGAGCGCGCACAGCACCTCGCGCTCGCGCGGCGAGATGAAGCGTGCGATCCGCTCACGATCGGAGGGCCGGCCTGACCTGCTCACCGCGCGAACGTGCGGTTTGGTCGAGAAATGCTCGTCGGCGTGGACGCGATCGAGCAGTTGCAGCACCGCGCTCAACTGCTGCCGCTTCTCCGCGACCGCGCGAATGCCGAATGCGGCAGCTTCGGCCGGTGAGCACCCGTTTCGCTCGTCGGCGAGCAGCACTACTGCGGTATTGGGAGCCAGTATGCCCAGCTGTGCGATCAACCCGAGACCGACGTCGGTGGCGGTTCCCGCGCCGAGAATGAGCACATCCGCGCTCACCCGGGCCGCGGCCGCCAATGCCTCGGCCCAGCTCGACGTCATCGCGACGACCTCGTCGCCGCGCTGCTGCAGCACATGGGCCAGCGATTCGACGAAGATCAGGTCGCGGTCACACAGAGAGACTCGCATCGCCGGCCTCATCGCTGTGATTGTGATGCCCGCTCGAGCTTGGCAGGAGCAGTCGTACCCGGCAGCCGCCGAGCGCGCCGCTCCCGATCTCGACGCGGGCACCGGCTTCCGCGGCGATGTCGCGCACGATGCCGAGCCCGAGCCGGCTCCCCCTGGACTCGCCCATCGCGAACCCGGGGCCGTCGTCGTTGATTTCGACGTAGGCGCATCGGCCCATCGCGCGGACCAGAATCGCGACGCAGCCCTCCGGTCCCGCGGCGCTAAGCGCGTTGCAGAGCAGGTTGCGAAGCACGCGCCACAGCGCGAGGCGGTCGATGTCCGCGTGCACCGGCACGACGTCCAACGTGATCCGAGTCGCGTATGCGGATCGAATTGTCGCGACGATTGCGGTCACCAGCTTGTCCAGCGCGACTTGTGGGTTCGGCACGCCGCCTATGAGACGTGCGGTACGAGTGTCGTCGAAGAAGCGGATCAACTCGTCGAGCCAGGCGATTTCGGACAGTAGCTGGATCGACTTGGAGCGCGCGTCGGGCCCGATGTCCTTAGAAGCGCAGATCAGCGAGGTGAGCAGGCTGATGGTGCTCAATTCATGGCGAATGTCGTGAGTAATCTGTTGGGCATAATTTTGCTCGATGACGACACCGAGCGAGACATCCAGAATACCGGAATTCGGTAGGTTGCCCTCCGTCGATAAAGGTCCATCTTCTGCGGTGCGAACAATGACGGAGCCTGAGGATTTGGACATAACTCTTCGCGACGGGCTGCGCTTCGTCGCCGCGGTTGACAGCGGGCGCACGGTAACAACGGCGGTGTCCGACCCAGTCGCCTTGTCGGAATTCAGATCAGTGCTCAACAATGCCATCGGCCTCCCCTCCCTCTTGCCAACGCTCGAAGCGCAATCCGCCGCAGGGATCCGGTCGCCAGTACGTCGAGCGGTACGTGCGTAATGCTGTGATTCGAACAAAGATGCGGCAACCTTCGGCGGCGCGGGCAACGATAACCTGTGGGCCAGGCAAGCGCAACTTATCGGCTGCAAATTTCGTACGCACGCAGCGCGTTGTTATTGATTGGGATTGGTAATGAACAATGACGAAGATAACTGTTCGGACCAAGCTTGACAATTGCACACTGGCCGATGGAGAGATCGGGTATTTGTCCACTTCGGGTAACGGGTATTGCCGGTTGTGTCGAAATGACGGCGTGTATGCACTGCCGCGCACCCGCAAAGCGATGAGCCCGACTACTGCACCTTGAGGATGTCTCAGCGCTGAACAACGGGTTACCGTTCGCCTCGCGCTTCTGTCGGGCCAAAATAGCATCCCGCCTGGTCGGAGCGGAGGCGTCCATGATGCGGGACCGAACCCGCAAGTCAGCGCGGGGCGGCCCCGTCATCGTGCGCGTCATCACTGTCGGGTGGAGGGGAATGAGGGCATATGTCGATGAGCAGCGGCGTTCGAGTTGCCGTCGTGGGGTGTGGGTACTGGGGCTCGAAACACGTTCGCGTCCTGCACACGACCGAGGGAGTCGGAGCGGTCCGCCTGGTCGACGGACAACGGTCCAGGCTGGACAGCCTGGCGCGTAGCTACCCAGGAATTCAGACGTTCAGCACGCTGCGGGCGGCGCTTCCGCACGTTGATGCCGTCATCGTGGCTACCCCGCCAAACTCACACGTCGCGGTCGCACTGCAAGCCATCGAGGCCGGCAAGCATGTCCTGGTGGAGAAGCCACTCGCGCCGACCTCCGCAGGAGCGCAGCACCTGATCAACGCGGCCGAGCGGGCCGAGGTGACGCTGATGGTCGGACACACATTCGAATACAACCCGGCCGTGTGGAAACTGCGCGAACTCGTGCAGACCGAGGCGCTGGGAAAGGTGCACTACCTGGACTCCGCCCGCCTGAACCTAGGCCTGTACCAGAATGACGTCAACGTCATCTTCGACCTTGCCCCCCACGACGTGTCGATCATCAACCATGTACTCGGAAAGAGCCCGATCGCCGTGCAGGCTTGGGCGTCGCGTCACGCGCATCCTCGCTTCGAGGACGTCGCCTACCTTCGCCTCTATTACGACGACCCTCGGCTGTCGGCGAACATCCACGTCAGCTGGCTCGATCCATGCAAGGTGCGCCGCGTGACCGCCGTCGGAAGCAAGAAGATGGTCGTGTACGACGACCTTGCGGCCGACGAACGCGTGCGCATCATGGACAAGGGAGTCTCACCGACCGTGCTGACCGACGACCTGACCCAGCCGCCGATGTCCTACCGCTACGGCGACATCATGTCGCCCTACCTCGCACCGGACGAACCGCTCGCGTTGCAGAACCGGCACTTCGCGCAATGCATACTCGACGGCAAACAGCCGAACACGGACGGCCGCAACGGATTGGCCGTAGTCGAGGTCCTCGAAGCCGCGCAGTTGTCGTTGCAGCTCGACCGGCCCGTGCAGCTTGACGAGCTGTCGGTGCGCATCGGTTACGAGCCGGTACCCCACGACGCCCGAAGCGTCATCGCGCCGGACTGGGTCGAGGTGACACCCGCGCCCGTCCTCGCTGCAAACGGCTGGCACGGCACGCAGTCCGCCCCTGCGGTGCAGTAGATGGCCGGTAGCGTCCCCTTCCTCGATCTCGGCGGGACGACGCAAGCGGTCAGGGACAGCGTCTTTCGCTCGTGGTCGGATCTGCTCAACGCGAACCGGTTCGTCGGCGGCGACGCCGTCGAGGAATTCGAGAGCAAGTGGGCCGACTTCTGCGGCACGACATTCGCCGTTGGAGTCGCCAACGGTACCGACGCGCTGCACCTGACGCTGCGTGCGCTGGGAATCGGTTCGGAGGACGAGGTCGTCGTGCCGGCCAACAGCTTCGTGGCAAGCGCGGAAGCGGTCGTGCTGGCCGGGGCTACCCCACGCTTCGCCGACGTCGACCCCACAACGTTGCAGCTCACGCCCGAGCAGCTGGAGGAGTCAATCACGAGCCGCACGCGTGCCGCGCTGGTCGTCCACCTGTACGGGCAAATGGCCGACATGGAGGCGCTGTCGACCGTCGCCGACCGGCACGGCATCGAGTTGATCGAGGACGCGGCCCAGGCGCACGGGGCAACCCTGCGCGGACGGCGCGCGGGCTCGTTCGGACGCGCCGGGTGCTTCAGCTTCTATCCGGGCAAGAACCTGGGCGGTTTCGGGGATGCGGGCGCGATCGTCACCTCCGACCGCGCCCTCGCCTTGCGCCTGCGTAGTATGCGCGACCACGGCCGCGCCGAGGGCTCGCACTACGACCATGAGTACCTGGGCACCAACAGTCGGCTCGACTCGCTCCAGGCAGCGGTCCTCACCGCGAAGCTGGCCTGCCTACCGCAGTGGAACGAGGCCCGCCGCCGCACGATCGGGCGCTATCGCGAGGTCTTGGCGGGCACCGCGATCGCCCTTGTCGATGAGCCCCGGGGCACCGCCGGGGTATTCCACCTCGCTGTGATCCGCGTCGATCAGCGGCCCCGAGTCCGCCGGATGTTCGATTCGCTCGGCATCGGCACCGGCGTGCACTACCCGATCCCGCTCCACCGCCTCGGCCCGTACTCGCACTGGGCCACCCGCGAGTTGCCGGTCGCTGATCGGGCGGCGGGCGAAGTGCTGTCCCTGCCGATGTTCCCGCACATGAGCGAGCAGCAGGTGAGCTCGGTGTGTTCCGCGATCGGCGCAGTGAACGAACTGCTCCTCGCCGAGAGCGTCGTCCATGGCTGAGGTTCGTGGCGGACTCGGACTCGAGGCGGATCCGACCGCGCGCGTGGGTTACCCGGTGAGCCGACCGGATTGTGACGACCTTGTCCTCGGCGCAGGCGCGAGAGTTCGCAGCGGCAGCACGATCTACCTCGGTTCGCGGATCGGTGAGCGCCTGCAGACCGGCCACAACGTCGTCATCCGGGAACAGTGTTGCCTCGGCGACGACGTGTCCGTGTGGAGCAACACTGTGATCGACTATGGCTGCCGAATCGGTGACCGGGTCAAGATCCACTCGAACTGCTACATCGCGCAGTACACCGAGATCGAGGACGATGCATTCCTCGCGCCGGGCGTCACGATCGCCAATGACCTGTATCCGGGCCAGGCCGCGTCCGCGCGCATGATGTCCGGCCCGGTGATCGGCGCCGGGGCGCAGATCGGCGTCAACGTCACCCTGCTGCCCTTCGTGCGCATCGGGCCGGGATGCCTGATCGGGGCCGGCGCCGTGGTCGCTCGCGACGTGCCGCCCAACTGTGTCGCGTTCGGCAACCCGGCCGAGGTGCGCGGCAAGGTGGGTGATCTGGAAGCCATCGAGCATCGCATCGAAGCCGTCGCGACGTCGGCGAGCCGCTATCGGCGGCTGGCGGCTCGACGATGACCGCGGGGGCGATGTCGTGGACGAGGCGCGGCGCGACTGCCCGGAACCGGTTCGGCGCGCGTCCGGGTAAGCGGGTATTCGACGCGGCGCTGGCGGTGCTTCTACTCTGCGTCCTCGCGCCGTTGCTGCTGGTCGTGATGCTGCTCGTGCGGTTGACCACGCCGGGTCACGCGGTCTTCCGGCAGACTCGGATCGGGCGGCACGGCAGGCCCTTCATCATGTACAAGTTCCGCACAATGCGCGTCGATGCCACCGATGAGATCCACCGCGCCTACGTCGTCCGACTACTCACGGAGGACAACCCACCGGTCGGCGGCGCGCGCGGGCTCTACAAGGTCGAAGCCGATCCGCGGATCACACGCGTCGGGCATTTCCTGCGTCGCACGAGCATCGACGAGCTGCCCCAACTCGTAAACGTCATCCGCGGCCAGATGTCGCTCGTCGGCCCCCGCCCGGCGCTACCGTGGGAGGCCGAGCTGTTTCCCGCCCACTACGCCGCCCGCTTCCTCGTTCGCCCCGGCGTGACCGGGCTGTGGCAGGTCAGCGGGCGCAACCGGCTGTCGATGCGCGCCGGCCTCGACCTCGATCTGCACTACGTGCATCGGCAGAGCTTCAAGGTCGACGTCACGATCCTGGTCAAGACGGTGCTCGCGGTCTTCAAGGCTGACGCGTCGTGACCCGCGCCGAGCTCGACGCGCGCCACCCGGAGCTGGACGCGGCAGCCGGCGACTCGATGACGGTCGCCGGCTGGACGTTGATCAGCCGCGTCACCGGCTTCGCCAAGGTTGCCGCCATCGGGGCTGTGCTCGGGCCGACGTTCTTCGGCAACGCGTACCAGTTCATAAACTCCTTGCCCAACTTCATCTACTTCGGCTTCCTGGCCGGCTCGCTGTTCTCCTCGCTGCTGGTACCCGCCCTGGTGCAGCACATCGATACCGGTGATCGGGCCGCATCCGAGCGCGTCGCGGGCGGGTTCCTCGGGCTGAGCCTGGCTGCCCTCGTGATCGCGGTGCCCGTCGCGATCGCCCTCGGCCCGCTGGTGCTGCGCATCTCGTCCGGCGCGTCCGGCATCGGCGCCGCCCAGGAGCAGATCGCCCGGCTGCTGATCCTCATGGTCCTGCCGCAGCTGTTCCTCTACGGCGTCGTCGGCGCTGCGTCGGCGGCGATGAACGCGCGGCAGCGCTTCGCTCTCGCGGCGGCGGCACCCGCGGTGGAGAACGTCGCAACGGTCGGCGTGCTCGTGAGTTGTGCCCTGACCTTCGGGGTGAGTTCCTCGATCGGCACCGTACCCCGCGGCGAACTGGTCCTGCTCGGTCTCGGCAGCACCGGCGCGGTAGCGCTCCACGCGCTGGTCCAGTGGTGCGGGGCACGCCACGCCGGCGTCACCCTGGTGCCG
>JALZAI010000183.1 GCA_030948475.1 Actinomycetota bacterium | reverse complement strand
TCAATTGCACCGGCGTGTGGACCGACGAATTGCAGTCGCTGTCCGGAGCGCGCGGCCGGTTCCGGGTACGCGCGTCCAAAGGTGTACACGTCGTCGTCCCTCGCGAAAAGATCACCGGTGATGCGGGGCTGATCCTGCGCACCGCGACGTCCGTGCTGTTCGTCATCCCGTGGAAGAACCACTGGATCATCGGGACGACCGATACCGACTGGAATCTGGACCTCGCCCACCCGGCGGCCACCCGCGCCGACATCGACTACCTGCTCACATGCGTGAACGCGGTCCTGGTCGCGCCGCTCGCGAACGACGACATCGAGGGCGTTTACGCGGGACTTCGCCCGTTGCTGGCCGGCGAATCCGAGGAGTCGTCGGCGCTGTCGCGCGAGCACGCCGTGGCGCGCGTGGTGCCCGGGCTGATCTCGATCGCGGGCGGCAAATACACGACCTACCGGGTCATGGCGGCCGATGCCGTGGACACCGCTACCGAGGACCTGCCGCGGCGGATCGCGCCGTCCTGCACGGACAAGGTGCCGCTGCTCGGCGCCGAAGGCTACTACGCGATGCGCAACCAGCTCGACTCGCTCGCGGCCGAGTACGGCCTGCACCCGCACCGCATCCGGCACGTGCTCGGCCGGTACGGCTCGATGCTCCGCGACGTCCTCGATCCGGGGCTGAGTGCGCCCGAACTGCTGGCGACGGTGCCGGCAGCGCCGGACTACCTGATGGCCGAGATCCGCTACGCCGTCACCCACGAAGGTGCGCTGCACCTGGAGGACGTCCTCACCAGGCGCACCCGCATCTCGATCGAGTATCCGCACCGCGGCGCCGATTGTGCCGGCGTGGTGGCGAATCTGATGGCCGACATCCTGGGCTGGGACGCGACGACGCGAACCGCGGAGGTGGACAGCTACGTCGCCCGCGTCGCGGCCGAGCGCGCCTCCCAGGCCCGCACCGACGATCGCGCCGCGGACGAGGTGCGGACCGCGGCTCCCGAGGTGCGCGCGCGGCTACTGGATTGACTCAGTCCTGCGGCTTCAGACAGGTCCGCACCGGCTCGAGCAGGTCGCGCCAGTCGTCGCGGTTGACATTCGGCTCGTCCAGCACGGAGGTGTCGAGTTCGAGGTCGCAGAACGCGATCAGCTCGCGTAGCAGCTCCGTGCCGGCCGTGGTGGGCTTGCGCAAGTCGTAGGTGGCGTCCAGGCCGGGTGCGAAGACCTCGTCGTCCTCGATTTCGGCCAGCTCTGACCACCACTCGAGCCGCATCAGCTCGTGGTCGTCGGCCACCCGGCAGTAGCGGGCCAGGTCGGCGATCTCCGTGAACACCGCGATGTTCTCTGCGTCGCCGAGGAAGACCGCGGTCGGCTCGTCCTGGGTGTCGTCGGCCAGGTAGCCGCGCACGGTGAGGTAGTCAGCGTCCGGGAGCGTGATCCGGATCGGCTCGGCCCCGACGCGGTCCCACACGGTCTCGGCGTCGAGGTCGGACGAGCTGAACTCGCCCTGCCAGCTCAGCCAGGACTCGACCCGGGCGATTGCGCGCTCCCAGGTGTCGGCGATGACGTCGCCGAGATCGTTCCAGCGCTTGCGGCCGTCCTTGCCCTGGTAGCTGACGTCCTCGCCGACCAGCTCGGCGTACTCGGGGGTGTCCTCGACCAGTCGACGCAGCGCTCCGTCGTCGCAGCAGTCGGCGATCTTGGCGACCATGTCGACGACGTCGGCCAGCGCCGAGACGTGCACCGGGTCGGGCTCTCCGGACGCCCAGTCGTACACCGCGTCCAGGTCGTAGGTGTCCTCGCCGCCCGGGCGCAGGTGATCAGGTGTCAACTTCAACACGTGTCCCCAGGCCGGATGATCGGTGAGATCGTTCTCCTCGCCGGACATGATGAAGCCGGCGAGCTCGCGCACAGTCGGGTACAGCAGGATCTTCGAACCGTCGCCGAGGAAGCCCTGCCATTGTTCGCCGTCGTCGTCCTCCCATGGCGGTGCCCACAGGGTCAGCCCGATCCGGCCGTTGACGGTGAGCGTGACCGGGACGATCGCGGCGTCGAGAGAACTGGTCATGGGGCCGAAACTACCGGCCCGGTGCTCGAACCGGTCGTCCACAGGCGGGGTGCCGGGAGAACCCGATTTCCAGCTCACCTGCTGTTGTACCCGGTGGGTGACGACATGCAGCGCTACCGGTGGTGGGGCTGGCACCGGATCGCGTTCCAGCCCAACGCGCCTACGGTCCCGGAATGGACCTACGTACACCGGCGTAGTCCGATCCGCCGCTACATGCGCCCCGACGCGGACCCGTGGGAGGACGCGACCTGACGCTCAGCCGCCGATCGGATGCCAGACGGTCTTGGTCTCGACGAACGCGCTGAGCCGCGAGGTGCCCGGGTCGGCGGTCCAGTCTGCGGTGTCGGTTGCGTACACCCGCTTGACGTTGCCGGCTGCCGCGACCTGCAACTGGGGGCGTGCCGGGGCATCCACTCCGGTGAGGTCGAGCGCGTTGACGTCCCGGTGACCGGCCAGCCACGGCGCCAGTTCGGCGGTGAAGCCGGTGAGCAGGTTGACGACGCCGGCGGGCAGGTCGGACGTCGCCAGCACCTCGGCAAACGAGATCGCGGGCAACGGATGCGCCTCGGACGCCACGACAACCGCGGTGTTGCCCGTCGTCAGGACGGGCGCGAGCACGCTGACCAGACCGAGCAGTGCGGACTCCTGGGGCGCGATCACCCCCACGACGCCGGTCGGCTCGGGAAGCGAGAACGAGAAGTACGGCCCCGCGACCGGGTTGGTGCTACCGACCACCTGCGCGTACTTGTCCGCCCAGCCGGCGTAGTAGACCCATCGGTCGATCGCCTCGTCCACCTGAGCGACCGCGACGCGAGCCGTCGTCCCCTCGGCCTGGCGAACTTCCGTCGCAAACTGATCACGGCGGCCCTCGAGCATCTCGGCGATGCGATAGAGCACCTGTCCGCGGTTGTAAGCCGTAGCGCCGGACCAGCCGCCGACCGCCTTGCGCGCCGCAACGACGGCATCGCGGACGTCCTTGCGCGAGGCCTGTGCTGCATGTGCGAGCAGCTTGCCCTTCGTCGAGGTGACCGGGTACGCGCGTCCCGACTCGGAGCGGGGGAACGCGCCGCCGATCAAGAGCTTGTACGTCTTGCGGACTTCCAGGCGCTCAGCCACCGGGGGCCCTACCATTCAAATACGCCCCCAGCCCGTGCCGGCCGCCTTCGCGGCCGAACCCCGACTCCTTGTACCCGCCGAACGGAGCACTCGGGTCGAAGCGGTTGAACGTGTTCGCCCAGACCACGCCGGCGCGCAGCTTCGACGCTACGGACAGGATGCGGGAACCCTTCTCGGTCCAGATGCCCGCGGACAGGCCGTACGGAGTGTTGTTCGCCTTCTCGATCGCCTCGCCCGGCGTGCGGAAGGTGAGGACGGACAGCACCGGGCCGAAGATCTCCTCGCGCGCGATACGGTGCGCCTGAGACACCCCGGTGAACACGGTCGGCGCGAACCAGTATCCGCGCTCGGGCAGCTCGCACGGCGGGGACCAGCGGGTCGCGCCTTCCGCGTCACCGGCCTCGGAGAGCTCGCGGATGCGGGCCAACTGTGCTGCTGAGTTGATCGCGCCCACGTCGGTGTTCTTGTCCAGCGGATCGCCCACGCGCAGCGTCCCCAACCGGCGCTTCAACGCGGTGATCAGCTCCTCGGCAACGGACTCCTGGACGAGCAATCGTGACCCGGCACAGCAGACCTGACCCTGGTTGAAGAAGATCCCGTTGACGATGCCCTCGACGGCCTGGTCGAGGGGGGCGTCATCGAAGACGATATTGGCCGCCTTGCCGCCGAGCTCGAGCGAGAGCCGCTTGTCGGTACCGGCGACCGTTCGGGCGATGGTTTTGCCGACCTCGGTGGAGCCGGTGAACGCGATCTTGTCGATGCCGTCGTGCTCGACGATGGCCTGCCCGATGGCCGGACCGCCGGCGAGGATGTTCACGACCCCCGGCGGCAGATCCGCCTCGGCGATGAGCTCGGCGAGGACGAGCGCGGTCAGCGGGGTCGTCTCGGCGGGCTTGAGGACCACCGTATTGCCGCACGCGAGAGCGGGCGCGATCTTCCACGCGGCCATGAGCAGCGGGAAGTTCCACGGGATGATCTGGCCGGCCACGCCGACCGGCTTCGGATCAGGCCCGAAACCCGCGTAGCCGAGCTTGTCCGCCCAGCCCGCGTGGTAGAAGAAGTGCGCCGCCGCGGTCGGGATGTCGACGTCGCGGGCCTCGCGGATCGGCTTGCCGTTGTCGAGTGACTCGAGCACGGCCAGCTCGCGGCCGCGCTCCTGGATCGCGCGGGCGATGCGGAACAGGTACTTGCCGCGCTCCTTGCCCGGCAGTGCGGACCAATTCGACGCCGCCCGCCGGGCCGCCTTGACCGCGTCGTCGACGTCGGACTGGCCGGCCTCAGCGACCTCGGCCAGCGGCAGCTCGTCCGCCGGATTGATCGTCTTGATCGCCTCGCCGCTGCCGTCCCGGAATCCGCCGTCAACGAAGATCTGATAACTCGGCTTGAGCCGCGCGATCTCGCGGGACTCCGGAGCGGGCGCGTACTCGAACTTCTGACTCATCGAGCTCAGTCCACCGTCACGTAGTCGGGTCCGTCATAGCTGCCGCTCGCCATCTTGTGCCGCTGTTGCAGCAGGTCGTTGAGCAGGCTCGATGCGCCGAAGCGGAACCGGGCCGCGTCCAGCCAGGCCTCACCGGCGACCTCGTGCACCATCACCAGGTACTGCACGGCCTGCTTGGACGTGCGGATGCCGCCGGCCAGCTTGACGCCGCGGAGGTCGTCGGTCAGGTCTGCGAAGTCCCGTACCGCCTCAAGCATCACCAAGGCGACCGGAGGCGTGGCGGCGGGCGTGATCTTGCCGGTCGAGGTCTTGATGAAGTCGGCGCCGGCGAGCAGGGCGAGCCAGGACGCGCGGCGAGCATTGTCTAGGGTGGCCAGCTCGCCCGTCTCCAGGATCACCTTCAGGTGTGCGCCGCCGCATTCCTGCTTGGTCGCGGCGATCTCGTCGAACACCTGCAGGTAGCGGCCGGCGAGGAAGGCGCCGCGGTCGATCACCATGTCGATCTCGCTCGCGCCCGCCGCGACCGCGTCGCGCACGTCGTGCAGCTTCGTGTCCAGCGAGGCGCGTCCGGACGGGAAGGCGGTGGCGACGGAGGCGACCTGGACCCGGGATCCGCGCAGCGCCTGCACAGCGGTCGCGACCAGGTCGGGATACACGCACACCGCGGCGACGGACGGCACCGACGGGTCGCCCGGGTCGGGACGTATCGCCTTGGCGCACAGCGAGCGGACCTTTCCAGCGGTGTCCGCGCCCTCCAGCGTGGTCAGGTCGACCATGGAGATCGCGGTGTCGATGGCCCAGGCCTTCGCGGTGGTCTTGATGCTGCGGGTGGCCAGGGTCGCCGCACGCGCCTCGGCGCCTACCTGGTCGACGCCCGGTAGGCCGTGCAAGAACCGGCGCAGAGACGTGTCGTCGCGCGCGACATCGTTCAGCGGCCCTGCTTGGGTGATGGTCACGCTTCGATTCTAGGGATTCCGCAGCGGGCCGGATCACGTTCCCGTCCCGTTCATCGGCGCTGGTCATGATCAGTTCATGTACCTTCTCGGCGTGCTGCGGGTCTTGTCCGCGCGACTGGTCGTACGCGGTGGCCCGGCAAACCGGCGCGGGGATCGGCGGCAGCACTAGGGTGCCGCTATGCCGACGACTGCGATGCCCACGACCGTTGTCGATCACCCGATCGTCCAGGCCCGGCTCACCGTCATGCGCGACGCTACGAGCAGCAATGCGGAGTTCCGCGCGGCCCTGCGCGAGCTCGCGACCCTGCTCGTCTACGAGGCCACCCGCGAACTGGACACCGCCGATTACCCCATCACGACGCCGGTCGCACCCACGGTCGGCGTGGTCATCGCCAATCCGCCGTTACTCGTCCCGGTACTGCGGGCAGGACTGGGCATGGCCGAGGCGGCGTTCAACCTGCTGCCCGAGTCGCAGATGGGCTTCGTCGGACTGGCTCGCGACGAACAGACGCATGAGCCGCACCCGTACATGGCGTCGCTGCCCGAATCGCTGACCGGACGGCCGGTTATCGTTCTCGACCCGATGCTCGCGACCGGCGGGTCGCTGCTGCACTGCCTACGGTTGCTGGCCGAGCGCGGCGCCGACGACCTGACCGTGATCTGCGCGCTGACCGCGCCCGAGGGCATCAAGCGGATCGAGGACAGTGGGCTGCCGGTCCGGATCTTCACGGCGAGCATCGACGAGAAGCTCAACGAGCACGCCTACATCGTCCCCGGTCTCGGCGACGCCGGCGATCGCCAGTTCGGACCGCGTTAGCGGGTCCGAACCAGCGGCGCAGCGGACCGCGTTAGCGGGTCCGAACCAGCGGCGCAGCGGACCGCGTTAGCGGGTCCGAACCAGCGGCGCAGCGGACCGCGTTAGCGGGTCCCAGCGGCCCGCGCACCGCGTTAGCGGGTCCCAGCGGCCCGCGCTAGTTCGGTGCTGACGGACGCACCTCACCAGCCCAGCGTCCCCGGTCCGCCCTTGAACGGGCCGACGACGTCGGAGGTGATCCACCCGGCGTAGAAACCACCCTCCTGCGGGCGTACCCGCTCGCCGTCCACGAAGCAGGCAAGCCGCGAAGGCGAGAACGCGAGATATCCGGTGATCGCCTCGAAACCTCGTGTCGGCCGCTCGTAGCTCCACGCCGCGGCCTGCAGGCCGAGCACATCCCAGTAGGTTGCGTTGCCCTTCCACTCGCAGAATGTCGCGCGAGCGTGGGACCGGACGAGCACCCCGACCGGGACGTCGGCCGGCGAGATGTACCAGGTCGGTGGGTGGCTCGTCTCCAGCACCCGGTACGCGCCGCGCGTGTCGGCAACCACCTGATCACCCAGGCGCACCTCTACCAGGCGATTGGACGGAACGCACGCCGGCGGTCGCGAGTAGTCCCACACCGACTCCTGCCCGGGCCGGGGTACAACCCGACGTGATTCGCTCATGTCCCTATCGTCGCACCGGCGGCGAGATCAGATCGTTACGGCGTGTCGCGCAACATATCGGGCTCGGCGTGCGTTTCTGGGTTGAGAGCGCTGGCACCAGCCTGGAGGGAGGCGCTTCGTGATCTCGGCATCGCGCTACTTGACGGCTGCGTGCGGCACCGCTCTCGCGCTCCTCGTGCTTACGGCGTGCGCGAGCGAACGGCACCCGACTTCCGCGGTGGCGCCGCGCCCGAGCCCGATCACCAGCGTGAGTCCCGTCGAGCCGGCGACCCAGGTGCGCACCTTCGTGCCGTACCTCGCCGACGGCAGGTCGGCTGTCCGGGTAACCCGCACAGGTAAGGGGACCTGCTGGACCACGTCGGTCGCGGCACCCGTGCGTGGGGCATACCGTTGCTTCGCGGCGAACCAGATCCTCGATCCGTGCTTTGTCGCGCCGCACTCGACGGACACAGTCCTGTGCGTGCCGAGCCCGTGGTCGAGCGCACAGCGGATCACGCTGACGGCCGCACTGCCGAAGCACTCCGTACTGCTGAACTCGTCGCGGCCGTGGGCGCTGCAGCTCGCCAATGGTGCGCGCTGCCTCGCCGTCACCGGTACCGCTCCGGCCGTTGCCGGCGTCTCGCTCCCCTACTCGTGCGGCAACGGGTTCGGAGCCGCGCTCACCGCGTCCCGCGGGAAGCCCGTGTCGGCCCGGTATGCCAGGACCGACGGCACCACGCTGCGGACGGTGCGCATCGCGGCGCTCTGGCGGGCGTAGCTCAGGGCCGCAAGATCGAAGCGACCTCGGAACGCAATCGCCCCATAAGCTCGGATGTGCGCTCGGCCGAGCCGTCCGGATCGACGACCTCCAGATAGGCCTTCAACTTCGGCTCCGTCCCGGACGGGCGGACGACCACGCGTCCTCCCGACCAGGACAGCCGAACCACGTCCGCATCGGGCAACAGGTCGGTGACCTCCACGGGTGTGTCGAGCAACGAGGAAGGGGGCTCGGCGCGCAGCCGGCGCATCGCGTCGGAGATGAGCGCGAGGTCCTCGACGCGCACCGAAATCTGATCGGTTGCGTACCGCCCGTACTGCATCGCCAGCTCGTTCAGTCGCGCCGGCAGCGACGAGCCATGCGACTTCAGCAGCGCGGCATACTCCGCGAGTAGCAGTGCGGCGCTGATGCCGTCCTTGTCGCGGACCAGCTTCGGCGCGACCGCGTACCCGAGCGCCTCCTCGTAGCCGAACACGAGATCCGGCGCGGCCCGCGAGATCCACTTGAACCCGGTCAGCGTCTCGGCGTACCCGACGCCGTGGCGAGCGGCCATCGCGGCGAGCATCGAGGACGAGACGATCGTCGTGGCATAGGTGCCGCGGATCCCCTTAGCCAGCAAGGCATCCGCGAGCAGCACACCAACTTCGTCGCCGCGCAGTATCTGCCAGGCCCCGTTCGCCAGCGGGACGGCGGCGGCACAGCGATCGGCGTCCGGGTCGTTCGCGAGCACCAGATCGGCGTCGCGCTCGCAGGCGACGGCGAGCGCCAGATCGAGGGCGCCAGGCTCCTCGGGATTCGGGAACGCGACCGTGGGAAAGTCCGGATCCGGGTGCTCCTGCGCAGGGACGGAAACCGGCGAAGAAAAGCCGGCGGCCGCGAAGACCCGACGCAGCACGTGCGCTCCGACACCGTGCATCGCCGTGTAGACGACGCTCAGCTCACGTGGCCCGGGAGCAACCAGATCGGCGATCGACGTGACGTACGCGCCGACGACCGAGTCGTCCAGCAGCACGAACCCGTCCGGGTCGAGGGGGATGGCGAGCGCGGAGGTGACCCCGCCGATGGCCGCCTCGATCTCGGCGTCGGTGGGCGGGACGATCTGCGCACCGTCGGCGGCGTAGACCTTGTAGCCGTTGTCCTGCGGCGGGTTGTGCGACGCGGTGACCATGACCCCTGCCGCGGCGCCGAGGTGCTGCACGGCGAAGGCGAGCACCGGCGTCGGCAGCGGAACCGGGAGCAACCGTGCGTCGAATCCGGCCGCGGCGAAGATCGACGCCGAGTCTGCGGCGAAGTCGTGCGACCCGTGCCGGGCGTCGTACCCGACGACGACCGGCTCTCCGGCTCGTCCCTGCGCATGCAGCCACCCGGCGAGTCCGGCCGCCGCGCGGCGCACGACGGTGCGGTTCATGCCGTTCGGGCCGGCGCGCAGTGTTCCCCGCATCCCGGCGGTGCCGAACGTGAGCGGCCCGGTGAACCGGTCCGCGAGCTCGGCGTCCGCGCCTGCGTCGAGCAGCGCCTGCAGCTCCGCCGCGGCGTCCGGATCCACCTCGTCGGCGATCCAGGCAGACACCTCGTCGGGCAGAGTCATGAGCGGGCGGCCACCTCGTCGACGCCGAAGTCGGCACCGGTGAAACTACCGCCGACGCGCGCACCCATCGCCTCGGCAACGGGCGGCGGCTGCGCGGGGGCATAGGCCTCGGCGTCGTCGTTCGGGAAGTACCCGTCGGCGGCGAGGCGATCGGTGCAACGCAGCGTCCACCCCAGCGGCGACAGGGTCGAGCGCAGCGATGATCCGATCCGTCCCGCCGCCCCGGTGACCAGAACCGTTTTCATATTCGCGGGATGACCTGACCGAGCAGCGAGCCCATCCGCGCGGCCGCGGTCTGGCCCGCGGCGAGCACCTCCTCGTGATCGAGTGGAGCACCCAGCCCGGCGGCGAGATTCGTCACCAGCGAGATCCCGAGCACCTCGCAGCCCTCCGCGCGCGCGGCAACCGCCTCGAGGACGGTGGACATGCCGACGAGGTCAGCGCCCAGCACACCGGCCATGCGCACCTCGGCCGGCGTCTCGTACTGCGGCCCGGGAAACATTGCGTACACCCCCTCGCTGATCGACGGGTCGATCTCGCGGACGAGCGCACGCAGTCGAGGCGAGTAGAGGTCGGTGAGATCGACGAAGCTGGCACCGAGCAGCGGCGAGCGCCAGGTGAGGTTGAGATGGTCGCTGATCAGCACCGGGTCACCGACCGCCATGCCCGGGCGCAACCCGCCGCAGGCGTTGGTCAGCACGACCGTCCGGCATCCCGCGGCGGCCGCGACACGCACGCTGTGCACGACCGGCTCGACGCCGCGCCCCTCGTACAGGTGGGTGCGCCCGAGAAACGCGAGGACCTTGACTCCGTCGACATCGAGCGAGCGGATCCGTCCGGCGTGTCCTTCGACGGCGGGCGGCACGAAGCCGGGCAGGTCGGTCACGACGAGCTCGGCCGCCGCCGAACCGAGCGCGTCGATCGCCGGCACCCAGCCCGAGCCGAGCACGATCGCGACGTCGTGCTGTTCGACGCTGGTTGCGCGCTTCAGTTCGGCCGCGGCGTAACGAGCTAGCTCGGCGGGGTCTGCGTGCTGGTCGGCCACGTCCGCCGAGAGTAGTCGGCGCGCAGTTAGCCGATCTCGGCTGCGCGCTGGCAGGACATGCACATCGCGAGCTGCGGCAAGACCTCGAGGCGTTCGAGGGGTATCTGCTCGCCGCAGATCGTGCACGCGCCGTAGCTGCCGTCGTCCATCCGCTGCAACGCGGACGTGACGTCGCGCAATGCGCTATGGGCACCGATCATCAGTGAAACGGTGATCTCGGTGCGGCCGCGCGAAGCGCGGTTGAGCATCTCGAGCTGGTCGATTCGAAAGCGACGCTGCTCGAGGAGCTGGATGCGGAATGCGGCCAGTTGTGCGGCGGTTGGTTCGGCAACTGTCGGGGTCCCGGCGACCGGGGCGCCCGGGAGTGCGGATGAGGTCATCGCAGGCTCCTGACGAGTCGAAGGATGTTCGGACGTCGGTTACCGAGCCGGCAGTGGCGGACCTCGTGTTCGGGGAGAATCGATTGGGCTAGAGGTAATGGTTGCCGATGAGTCGGCTGTGGAGCGACCATTCAGCGAGAAAGAGGCCGAGCCAGTCGTCGCGACGAATACCGACGGCTGGTCCGAGCGCGCCACCGAGCCGGTGTCACCAGCTGCCACTCGGACGGCGGCAGCGACGGCACGAGCCTTGCCCGGATGCGCACCGAGCAGGTGGGATGCGGCCGGCGCTAGGACGCTGAGAGCGACCAGTAGCGCGAGCCCTGCAGCGACCGGGCGAAGTCGGATCGTCCAGCTCCGCTGCGCGCCGCCCATACGTAATAGACGCGGGGACGTCCCGATTAGTTTCCGGCGCTTGGCAAGATCGGCGAGAGATCGGCCACCTCGCCGACGCCTTGATCGCGGGATCGTCCTACGATTCGCACATGTCCGCTGTGCCCGAAGACCTGGAACTGGCCCGCGGCTTCCCGACCGCAACCGCGCAGGCTTGGCGCTCGCTCGTCTCTGACGTGCTGTCCAGATCGGGCGACGGCGGCGACCCCGTCGAGGCGCTCAGCCACCGCAACTACGACGGCATTCGGCTGCGTCCGCTCTACACCGCCGCCGACACCCCGGCCGAGAACGCGCCTCCGGGTGCGACGCCGTTCACGCGGGGCGCGACACGCTCCGGGGCGACGACGACCGGCTGGGACGTTCGTCAGCGGCACGCTAACCCCGATCCGGCGCGCACCCGCGAGGCCGTGCTGGCCGACCTCGCCGGCGGCGCCACGTCGCTCTGGCTGGTCGTCGGTGAGGGCGGCATCGCGGTGGACGACCTCGCGGACGCGCTCGACGGAGTGCATCTCGATCTGGCGCCCATCGCGCTCGATGCCGGACCGTCGACTCTCGACGCCGCGACGGCTCTGCTCACCCTGGGTGAGCGGAAGGGAGTCGCCGGCGCCGAGCTCGCCGGCACCCTCGGCGCCGATCCGATCGGCACCCGGGCTCGAACCGGCGCCCCCGCCGACATCGGCCTGCTGCTCACCCTGAGTGAGCAGAGCAAGTCGCTTCGCAAGCTCTGTGTCGCCACCGTCGATGCGACGGTGTATCACGAGGCGGGCGCAGGGGACGCCGTCGAGGTCGCGATCGCCACCTCGGTCGGTGTCGCGTACCTGCGTGCGCTGACCGACGGCGGGTTGTCGGTCGACGACGCGCTGGACGTGATCGAGTTCCGGTTCGCGGTCACTGCCGAGCAGTTCGCGTCGATCGCGAAGCTGCGTGCCGCCCGTCGAATCTGGGGACGGGTCGCCGAGCTGTCCGGTGCGTCGGGTAGCCGTCGCGGGCAGCGTCAGCACGCCGTCACGTCCGCCGCGATGATGACCAAGCGGGACCCCTGGGTGAACCTGCTGCGCACGACGATCGCGTGCTTCGCCGCGGCGGTCGGCGGTGCGGGGGCGGTGACGGTACTGCCGTTCGACTCCGCGATCGGCCTGTCCGACGACTTCGCGCGGCGGATCGCCCGCAACACCCACACGGTGCTCCATGACGAGTCGAGCCTGGCGCGGGTGATCGACCCCGCCGGCGGGTCCTGGTACGTCGAGACGTTCACCGACGCGATCGCCGAGGTGGCGTGGGAAAAGTTCACGTCGATCGAGCGAGCCGGCGGTGCGCTGTCAGCCCTGGATGACGGGACGCTCAGCGAGCTGATCGCTGTGGGTCGCGATGCGCGCGCCGATGACATCGGGCACCGCCGCGCGCCGATCATCGGGGTCAGCGAGTTCGCCTTCCCGGACGAGCCCGCCGTCATCCGCGCCGAAGCACCGGTCCGTGCAGGTGGCGGCCCGCTGGAGACGCATCGCTGGGCCGAGCAGTTCGAAGCGCTGCGCGAGCGCGCCGAGGCCGCCGACCCGCGTCCGTCCGTCTTCCTCGCCACGCTCGGGCCGGTCGCCGCACACGGCGCGCGCCTGAGCTTCGCGACCAACCTCTTCCAGGCCGCGGGCGTCCGCGTCGTGACCGGCACTCCGGACGAGTTCGCGAGCAGTGGGGCGACGGTCGCCTGCCTCTGCTCGTCGGACAAGGTTTATGCGGACCAGGCGGAGGCGGCGATCGAAACGATGGCGCCGGCGCGATACCTGTGGCTGGCCGGCCAGGGTGAGTACGAGGGCGTCGACGGCTGCGTCTACGCCGGCTGCGACGCGGTCGCCGTGCTGCGCACCACGCTGGACGCGTCCGGAGTCGCGCGATGATCCCCGACTTCAGTGCCGCTGGCTTGGCCTCCGAGGGGCGCGCTCAGCTCAACGCTCAGCCCCTCAACGACGTGCCCCTCAACGACGTGCCGCGCGAGACGCCGCATCGCGGCCAAGCCTCGAACTGGGAGACGCCCGAGGGCATCGTCGTCCCCCCGCTCTACACCGGGTCCGACCTGACCGGGCTCGACTTCCTGGACACCTATCCCGGCCTCCCGCCCTACCTGCGCGGGCCCTACCCGACCATGTATCTGACCCAGCCGTGGACGATCCGGCAGTACTCGGGGTTCTCGACCGCGTCCGAGTCGAATGCGTTCTACCGGCGCAATCTGGCGATGGGCCAGAAGGGCCTGTCGATCGCGTTCGACCTGCCCACGCACCGCGGTTACGACAGCGACAATCCGCGCGTCAGCGGCGACGTCGGCATGGCGGGCGTCGCGATCGACTCGATCTATGACATGCGCGAGCTCTTCGACGGCATCCCGCTGAACCGGATGAGCGTGTCGATGACGATGAACGGCGCCGTGCTCCCCGTCCTCGCCCTCTACGTCGTCGCCGCGGAGGAGCAGGGCGTCAAAGCGCAACAGCTGACCGGGACCATCCAGAACGACATCCTCAAGGAGTTCATGGTCCGCAACACCTACATTTACCCGCCCACGCCGTCGGTGCGGATCATCAGCGACATCTTCCAGTACACCTCGCAGCAGATGCCCCGCTTCAACTCGATCTCGGTATCCGGCTACCACATCCAGGAGGCCGGTGCCACCGCCGACCTGGAGCTCGCCTACACCCTCGCCGACGGCGTCGAGTACATCCGCGCGGGCATCGCGGCCGGACTGGACGTCGACGAGTTCGCCCCGCGGCTGTCGTTCTTCTTCGGCATCGGGATGAACTTCTTCATGGAGCTGGCCAAACTGCGTGCCGCACGATTGCTCTGGGCCAAGCTCGTTCGTCAGTTCGACCCGAAGAATGACAAGTCGCTGTCGTTGCGCACGCACTGCCAGACCTCGGGCTGGTCGCTCACCGCGCAGGACGCCTTCACCAACGTCATCCGCACCTGCATCGAGGCGATGGCGGCCACCCAGGGACACACCCAGTCGCTACACACCAATGCGCTGGACGAGGCGCTCGCGCTGCCGTCGGACTTCTCGGCGCGGATCGCCCGCAACACCCAACTGGTGCTGCAGCACGAATCGGGTACGACCAGCGTCATCGACCCGTGGGGCGGCTCGTACTACGTCGAGAAACTCACCTACGACCTCGCCCGTCAGGCGTGGGCAGACATCGAGGAGGTCGAGCAGGCCGGCGGCATGGCGAAGGCGATCGAGCAGGGCCTGCCGAAGCTGCGCATCGAAGAGGCCGCCGCGCGCACCCAGGCCCGCATCGACTCGGGACGCCAGCCGGTCATCGGCGTGAACAAGTACCAACTCACCGAACAGGAGCCCTTCGACGTCCGGCGCATCGACAACGCCGATGTGCGCAAGGGCCAGGCGGACAAGCTGCGACGTCTGCGCGAGGATCGCGACGAGGCCGCGACGCGCGCGGCGCTGGACGCGTTGACGAACGCGGCCGGAACGTCGGGCGCGGACCTGGAGCGCAATTTGCTGGCGCGGGCGATCGACGCGGCCCGCGCCAAGGCGACGGTCGGCGAGATCTCCGATGCGCTGGAGGCGGTATACGGTCGGCACTCGGCGACGATCCGCACGATCTCCGGGGTCTACCGGGAGGAGGCCGGCAGTGTGGACCTGATCGAGCAAGCGCGCGCGGCGAGCGCCGAGTTCGAGCACGAGCAGGGCCGCCGTCCGCGAATCCTGGTGGCGAAGGTGGGCCAGGACGGACACGACCGCGGGCAGAAGGTGCTCGCCACCGCGTTCGCCGACCTCGGCTTCGACGTGGACGTCGGCCCGCTCTTCCAGACGCCCGGCGAGGTCGCGCGCCAGGCGGTCGAGGCCGACGTCCACATCGTCGGCGTCAACTCGCTCGCGGCTGGGCACCTCACCCTCGTCCCAGAACTGCGCGATTCCCTGGCCGAGCAGGGACGTCCGGACATCATGATCGTCGTCGGTGGGGTGATCCCGACGCAGGACTACGACGCGCTGCGCGCCGCCGGAGCAGCCGCGATCTTCGGCCCGGGGACGGTGATCGCCGAGTCGGCGATGCAGATGCTGCACGTGCTCAACGAGCAGCTCTCGCCACTCGCGCGTGACTGAGCTGGCCGCGGACGTCCGCGACGGCAAGCGCGCCGCGATCGCGCGGGCGATCACCCTCGTCGAGTCCCGCCGCAGCGACCATCGCGAGCACGCGCAGCGGCTGCTCGCTGAGCTGTTACCCCACACCGGCGATGCCTGTCGGGTCGGCATCACCGGCGTCCCCGGCGTAGGAAAGTCGACGTTCATCGACCAGCTGGGTATGAATCTGGTGGACGAGGGTCACCGGATCGCCGTGCTGGCCGTCGACCCCTCGTCCGGGCGATCGGGCGGGAGCATCCTCGGTGACAAGACCCGGATGACCCGCCTTGCCGCCGACGAGCACGCGTTCGTCCGTCCGTCCCCGAGTGCCGGGACGCTCGGCGGCGTGGCCAAGGCGACCCGCGAGACCATGCTGGTGATGGAGGCCGCGGGCTTCGACGTGGTGCTCGTCGAGACGATGGGGGTCGGGCAGTCCGAGTACGTCGTTGCCGACATGGTCGACACGTTCCTGTTCCTGACGCTCGCCCGCACCGGCGACCAGCTACAGGGCATGAAGCGCGGCATCCTGGAACTGGCCGACGTGATCGGCGTGAACAAGTCCGACGGCGAGCACGCGGCCGGATCGCGGAAGGCGGCCCGGGAGCTGTCTGGTGCGTTGCGGCTGCTGCGCGGCGGGTCCGACGACTGGCAGACGCCGGTCCTGACCTGCAGCGCGCTCGAGAACACCGACCTGGACCGGATCTGGAAGCACGTCCTGCGCCACGAGCAGTGGCTGCGCGGCAACGGCGAGTTCGACGCCAAGCGGCGCCGACAGCTCGTTGAGTGGACGCGCGCGATGGTGCGCGACCGGCTGCTGGCGCGGCTGGACGAAGCACGGGTACGCGAGGTCGTGACCGGGGCGGAGAAGGCGGTGCTGGCTGGCGAGCTCACGCCGGACCAGGCCGCGACCCGGATCACCGAAGCGGTCGCAGCCGGCTGACAACCTGCAAAGCAAGAGGGGACGGGCGGATCTAGGCTGATCTTCGTGGCAGTGCCGGGACCCGAATCCGCATCCGGCGCTCCCGATCCCGTGCGGGCCCGCTCGCTCGGCGCGTTCCTGAGGCACCATGCGGTCGACACCCGCCCGCTCGCGATCGGCCCGTACCGGCGGCTGCTCATCGGCCAGGGCACGTCGTTCGTCGGCTCGATGCTGACCCAGGTCGCTGTGCCGGTGCAGATCTACGAGCTGACCGGGTCCTCGCTCTACGTCGGCTTCTTCGGCCTGGCCGGCCTCGTCCCGATCATCGCCTTCGGCCTGTACGGCGGAGCGATCGCCGACGCCGTCGACCGCGGGCGACTGTATTTCTGGTCGTCGCTGGCCACCTGGCTCACCACGCTCGCGCTGCTCGCGCAAACCCTGTTGGATGTCCGCCACGTCTGGCTGATCCTGGCGCTGGTCGCCGTCCAGGCGGCTGCGTGGGCGATCGCCTCGTCCGCGCGCGGCGCGATCATCCCGCGCATCGTCGACACCGACCTCGTCCCCGCCGCGAACACGCTGAACTTCACCGTCGGCAACGTCGGTCAGGTGGCCGGTCCCCTCATCGCAGGCGTCCTGGTCGGACTGAGCCACGGGTTCGCCTACGCGTACGGCATCGACGCCGTGCTCTTCACCGCCGCGCTCTACTCGGCGCTGCGGTTGCCGCCGCTCCCACCCGACAAGTCGGCGACACGACGGCTCGGGCTGCGTTCGGTCGCCGAGGGACTGGCGTTCATCGGCACGCGTCCGGTGCTGCTCATGTCCTTTCTCATCGACATCGCGGCGATGGTGCTCGCCATGCCGCGCGCCTTGTTCCCGGCCGTCGCAGACAATCGCTTCGGCGGCAACGTCGGGCCGCTGTACGCGTCGATCGCAATCGGCTCGGTGGTGGCCGGCCTGTCCAGCGGCTGGATCGGGCGAGTGCGGCGGCAGGGACGCGCGCTGGTGCTCGCGGTAGTCGGCTGGGGCGCGGCGGTGGCCGTCGCCGGGATTGCGCGCCAACTGTGGCTGGTCGTGTTCCTGCTTGCCGTGGCCGGCGCGGCAGACCTGGTGAGCGCGGTGTACCGGCAGACGATCCTGCAGACATACGCGCCGGACGAGATGCGCGGACGCATGCAAGGTGTGTTCATCGCTGTCGTCGCCGGTGGTCCCCGCCTCGGTGACCTGCGCGCGGGCGCGACGGCCGCGTTCTCGACTGTGACCATCTCGTGGGTCGGCGGCGGCATCGCCTGCGTGCTCGTGGTTCTGGTCGCGGGTGTGCTGACCCGTCCCTTCTGGCGCTACGACACCCGCCACCAGATCGGCGAACGAGTAACCGCCGCGGACTAGGTTGCGTCCATGGCGCTGAGCGGACAGCAGTACCTGATCAGAGCGGGCGAGCACGAGGCCGTGGTCGTCGAGGTCGGTGCTGGCCTGCGCTCGTACAGTGTCGCCGGCGTCGACATCGTCCCCACCTATGGAGACGACGTGCTCGCTCCGAAGTGCTGCGGCGGGGTGCTGGTTCCATGGCCGAACCGGCTGCGCGACGGCAGGTACACCTTCGACGAGACGGCCCGGCAACTCCCGCTCACCGAGCCGGCGCACCACAACGCCGCGCACGGATTGGGACGATGGGCGCGCTGGCGGGTCCGCGATCACGGAGTCGCGTCGGTCACGATGTCGCTCGACATCGTGCCGCAGACCGGCTGGCCGTTCGAGGTGCGCGTCGACGTCACCTACATGCTGGACGCCGAGTACGGGCTGTCGGTGACCGCGCTCGCGCACAACCACGGCAGCGGGCGGGCGCCGTTCGGCGCGGGCTTCCACCCGTACCTGGCGCTGCGCGGGCACCCGCTCGCCGACGTAATGTTGCGACTGCCGGCCCGCCATCGGATGATCCTGGACGAGGTGCAGGTACCGGTCGGCGTGCAGTCGGTCGGTGCGACCGAATATGACTTCACTGCAGGTCGTGTGCTGGGTGCGCTTCGCATGGACGACGGGTTCACCGACCTGCACACCGAGCAGGGCCGCGGGTACGCCGAGGTGCACACTGGCTCGGGTGGCGCCCGGCTCTGGTTCGACGAGACGTACCGCTACCTCCAGGTGTTCACGGCCGACCCGCTCATCGACGACCTTCCCGCGATCGCGATCGAGCCGATGACCTGCGCGGCCGACGCCTTCAACACCGGTCAGGGGCTGATCGTCCTCGAGCCCGGTGGCACCTGGACCGGCTCGTGGGGCATCCAGCCGCTGCCCGCTGCCAAATAGTGGTTCAGACGGCGTCCGAACCACTAATTGCCGGCTCCGCTAGCGCCGGGCCTCCTGGTAGCGCTGCAGCGCCACCTCGCGTTCCGTGCCGTGGTCGATGATGCATTCGGGGTAGTCGCGCGGCGGTTGGTCCAGCGACCACGGTTCGTGGACAGCTTTGCCCTCGACGCCGCGCAGTTCCGGCACCCAGCGCCGCACGTAGTCGCCGTCCGGATCGAACTTGCGCCCCTGCGTCGTCGGGTTGAACACGCGGTAGTAGGGCGCAGCGTCTGTGCCGGTACCTGCGGTCCACTGCCAGCCGTGTTGGTTGGACGCGAGGTCGCCGTCGACGAGATGCTGCATGAAATGCCGCGCGCCGTGCGACCATTCGATGTGCAGGTCCTTCACGAGGAACGACGCGACGATCATGCGGACCCGGTTGTGCATCCAACCCTGCCCAAGCAGTTGCCGCATTCCGGCGTCCACGATCGGGTAGCCGGTGCGGCCCTGCTGCCATGCGGTGAACGCCGTCGAGTTCGCGCGCTCGTACTTCATGTTCGCCAGCTGCGGCTGGAAGTACTCCCGCGCACTCCGCGGCCACGCGTACAGCACGTTGGCGTAGAACTCGCGCCACGCGATCTCCTTGCGGAACGTCTCGTCGCCGGCACCGAGGTCGGCAAGCATAGTGAGAGGGTCGATGCAGCCCCACTTCAGATAGACCGACATGTGCGAGGTGCGGTCCAGGTCGGGCCGGTCGCGGTCGTCGGCGTAGGTCGCGAGATTGCCGCGCCGGTACGCATGCCACGCCGCCAGGGCCGCGTCCTCGCCCGCGTCGGGCAGCTGTAGCCCGGACGGCAGGCGTGGATCACCGGGGATGTCGACGCCATCCAGCCCGGTATGCCAGTCGACACGCCCGGTGATCGTCGCCGCCGGGGCACGCCAGCCGTGCGCCATCCAGGCGCGGTAAAACGGCGTGTAGACCTGGAACGGCTCGCCGTCGCTCTTGGTGACCCGTCCGGGCGCGATCGCGTACGGCGACCCGGTGCGGACGAACGGGATGTCGCCGAGGCCTTTCTCCACCGCGCAGTCGCGCGCCTGACCGTACGGGCCGAAGTCGGCGCTGACGTGGACCGAAGAGGCGTGCGCCTCGGCCGCCACGCGGGGCAGGACGCGCGCCGGATCGCCACGCCGTGCCAGCAGGCGTCCGCCACGGGAGCGCAGCTCGCCGTCCAGCGCGCGCAACGTCCGGTACAGGAACGCGACTCGCGGTGCGCCCGCCGGCTTCAGCAGTGCGGGGTCGAGTACGAAGAGTACGACGACCGGGCCGTCCGTCGCTGCCTCGTGCAGTGCGGGGTGGTCCCGAAGCCGCAGGTCGCGGCGCAGCCAGAGCACCGAGGTCATGCTGCGGAGTCTGCCCGTGACGACGGCCGGCGAACCGGGAAGGCTCTGCCGCATGAGCGAATCGGATGACTTGTACGTGGGCGGATTCCAGGGCAACGACCAGGTCGACCCGTCCGAGTCCCTGACCGGCGACAACACCGAAGACCCATTGGACGCGGGCTATTCACCGCCTGAGCGTGAGTCGCACAGCTGGCGCGGTGACACCGCCGAGGAGGCCCGCGAAGGCGAGTCCCTCGATCGGCACCTGGCCGAGGAAGAGCCCGATGTCTCGGCGGACGACGACGACATCGAGCCGGAGCGGCGGGCCGGACGCCTCGTGGCGCCCGACGAGGGCGCGTACGAGGACACCGAGAGGGACGAGGTCGCCACCGACGTCGGACGAGCCGGTTCGGCGGCCAGCGCGGAAGAGGCCGCGATGTACATCGTCGACGAAGACCGGGACGTCTGACGGTGCAGCTCACCAAATTCACCCACGCGTGCGTTCGGCTTGACGACGGGGACCGCACGCTCGTCCTCGACCCGGGCGGGTTCAGCGAGGTGCAGCAAGCCCTCGATGGCGCGGACGCGGTGCTGATCACGCACGAGCATCTCGACCACATCGAGCCGGACCAGCTCCGCGCCGCGCTTCGCGCCGATATCCGACTACGCGTCTGGGCGCCGTCCAGCGTCACCGCGTCGCTCGGCGACTTCGCCGAGCAGGTCGTGACGGTGAGCGAGGGCGAGTCCTTCGACGCCGCCGGGTTCGCGGTGCGGGCGTTCGGCGGGCAGCACGCGCTGATCCACCCGGCGATCCCGATGGTCGCCAACCTCGGCTTCCTGGTGGACGAATCGATCTACCATCCGGGCGACTCGTTCACTGTCCCGGACGTCGAGGTGCGGACACTGCTGCTGCCGACCAGCGCGCCGTGGTCGAAGGCGGCCGAGGTGATCGACTTCGCGGTGTCGGTGCGCGCGCCCCAGGCGTTCCAGATTCACGACTCGCTCGTCACCGACGTGTACGCGAACATCGTCGAAGGACACCTGAAGCGGATCAGCGAGCCGTTCGGCGTGACCTTCCGGCATCTCGTCGCCACCGAGTCCGTCTCACTGTGACCGCCGACCGAGCCCGTGCGCTGCTGAGCGAGCATCCGATCGTCGACGGTCACAACGACCTGGCCTGGGCGATGCGCAGGCACACCGACTACGACCTGGACGGATATCGGTTGGACGAGCGCCAGACGCTTACCCAGACCGACCTCGTCCGGCTCGCGGACGGCGGCGTCGGCGGCCAGTTCTGGTCGGTCTACGTGCCCTCGCGCTGGGCCGGCGAGAAGGCAGTCACCGCGACGCTGGAGCAGATCGACTTCGTGCTGCGCATGATCGCGCACTACCCCGAGCACCTCGCGCTGGCGCTGAGCGCGGACGATGTCGCCGCCGCACACCGCAGGGGCAAGCTCGCCTCGCTCCTGGGGGCCGAGGGTGGGCACAGCATCGACGGCTCGCTGGGCGTGCTGCGTGTGCTGCACTCGCTCGGCGTGCGCTACCTGACGCTGACGCACAACGACAACACGCCGTGGGCCGACTCCGCGACCGACGTCGCGAACGTTCATGGGCTCAACGAGTTCGGGCGCGCCGTCGTCCACGAGATGAATGCCCTCGGCATGCTCGTCGACCTCTCGCACGTCGCGCCGTCGACGATGCGCGACGCGCTGGACGCCTCAAGCCTGCCGGTGATCTTCAGCCACTCGTCCGCGCGCGCGGTCACCGACCACGTCCGCAACGTCCCGGACGACGTCCTCACCGCGCTTCGCGGAAACGGCGGCGTCTGCATGGTGACCTTCGTCCCGGCGTTCGTGTCGGCCGAGTGTCACGAGTGGGACAGCGCCGTGCTCGCTGAGATGGACGCGCGTGGGCAGGACCGCCGCGACTGGGCCCTGCACCAGCAGGCCGCGGTCCAGTACGCGACCCAGCATCCGGCACCGATCGCGACGGTTGCCCAGGTGGGTGACCACGTCGAGCACGTCCGCGCGGTCGCGGGAATCGAGCACGTCGGCATCGGCGGCGACTTCGACGGCTGCGACCCGATGCCGGACGGGCTCGGCGACGTCAGCGGCTATCCGGCGCTGATCGCAGAACTACTCGAGCGCAACTGGTCCGATGCCGATCTCGCCGCGCTCACCCGCGGCAACATCCTTCGCGTGCTCGGCGATGCTCGGGTCGGGCCGGGGGTGGACCAATGATCGGGCACGTCAGTACCGGCGGCGTCATGCACAGCTGTGGATAACCGTGTGGACAACACGGGGTGACTTGGGGACGGTTGCCGTCTCCTGTGGATCTCCGCGAATCCGACATTTGCTGATCCGGGCCTGTTGCCGGGACTGCCGGGTACGCGGAGACAAGGTGAAAGAGCGATGAGGAGCAGTGATGTTCGAGCTGGGGACCGACGGCCCGACCCGTACCCTGGTCGGCGTGGACGGCCGGACGCCCGCTGGCCGGTCACCGTCGTACCGTGAGCGGACTGGCGCTAGCGTAAGTTTCGTGTAAAGATGTCGCCATAAGGGAGTCGCAGGCTTCCCCAGGGAGCCGGGATGCTTGTCGTGGACGAACTACCGCTTTGCCCGGGCTACCGGGACGCGCGCCTCATCGACGTGGTGGACGGCGTGGCCCGCTACGGCGCCGTCGAGATGGGCACCGGACGCCCGGTCGTGCTCAAGATCGTCGATATGCATGCTCCGCCATACCTGCGCGAAGCGCTCGACGGCGAGGCGGCGATCCTGGCCGCGCTCGGCTCGCACCCGAACATCATCACCATGTACCAGCGGGTCGAGACGGTCGACGGCCGGCGTGGTGTCGCGCTGGAACGCTGCCTCGGCTCCGCCGCCCAGCTGTTCCGGTTCACGCCCACCCCGGCCCCGCAGGCGATCGCGTTCGCGGTCAAGCTGGCCGGCGCGCTCGAGACCGCGCACCGAAGCGGAGTGCTGCACTGCCGAGTCCGCCCGCAGAACATGCTGCTGAGCGAGTATTACGAGCCGGTGCTGGCGAACTTCGAATCCGCTGTGCGGCTCGGCGATCCGGCGCATTCGCCGCCATTACTGCACAATCCGAACGTCCACACCGCGCCGGAGCTGCTGCTCGGCGACCCGGCGACCGAGGCGACCGACGTGTACGGGCTGGCCGCCACGCTGTACGAACTGGTTGTCGGGCACGGACCGTTTCGCTCGTACCAGAACGACTCCCCAGCTACCATCAGCACCCGCGTGCTGTGCGACGACATCGCTCCGCTGTCCGACGCCAGCGTGCCGCCGGACCTGTCCGATCTGGTGCTGTGGGCGCTGGCCCGCGAACCGGGAGCACGCCCGCCCAGCCCAGTCTGGTTCGCCGAGGAACTCGGGCGCATCGAGCAGCTCAACGGCTGGCGGCGCTCGTCCTTCCTTATCCGTCAGGCCGACGCGCCGAGCGTTCGCATCGACCGGCTCGGGTAGCGCGCTCTCGGCACGCACGAGCGGCCCGCGCGAACGTTTAGGGTGAACCGGTCATCAGAGCCAGAGACGCGGCCCGAGCGGGGGAGTGGTGTGAGCGACGACGGGCCGATGCTGCCGTGGGAGACAGCGGAGACGGCACAGCGCAAGCGGGCTGCGCTGACGCTCGGCGCGCTGGCGCTCATCGCCGTGCTGCTCGTAGGAATCCTGCTGGTTGTTCTCAACAAATCCGACAAGTCTCACCAGAATTCCGCGCCGCTTGCCGGACCCGGGCCGACCAGAAGCAGCGGCGCCGCCCACGCCCCTAGCACGTCCCGGACCACGTCTCAGAGCACGCGGCCGCCCACGTCGCATCGGCGGACGACCCGCGCGCCGTCGACGAAGCCGCGCCCGAGCACGACCAAGCTCACCTGCAACTCCGGACCGGTGTGCGTCGTGCCCGGCGATCCCGGCTCAGCGCTCGACGCGCTCAACACCTACCGGACCAGCCACGGCCGCCAGGCGGTGGCCGGCGCGGTCACCAAGGACGCCCAGACATGCGCGGTGAACAACGGCGACAGCACGTCGTGTCCGCAGTCGTACTTCTGGGAGCCAGTCACCGGGCACGACGGCACGGCGGTGATCGCCAAGATCGCCGGAAACGGCGACGGCGCCCGATTCCTGCTCGATCCGCAGGTCCGAACCGTCCGGATCGGCTGGGCCTACATCCCGAGTTCCGGTGGCTACCAGTGCGCGGTCATCAATGTCTACTGATCCGATGACGTATCTGCGCTTTCCCCACCTGATGGGCGACGGAATCGTGTTCGTGGCCGACGACGACGTCTGGTGGGTGCCCGCCGAGGGCGGCCGCGCGGAGCGCCTCACCTCCGATCGGGTGCCCGCTTCGAGACCGCGGCTCTCGGCGGACGGCTCGATGCTCGCCTGGGCCAGCCGCCGCGACGGCAATCCGGAGGTCTACGTCGCACCGGTCAGCGGCGGCCCCGCGACGCGGTTGACCTACTGGAACCACCTGCTCACCCGCGTCCTCGGCTGGAGCTCGGACGGGCGGGTGATCGTCACCAGCCCGGCGCTGCAACCGTTCCGGTCACGCTCGTGGGCGTACGCGCTGCCGGCCGACGGCGGCCCGGGGGAGCGGCTGCGGTACGGCCCGGTCAACGGCCTGGCCAGGCGCGCGGACGGGGCGACGGTCGTCCAGTCGACGCTCAATCGTGAGCCCGCGACTTGGAAGCGCTACCGCGGCGGGACGCGGGGGCGGCTCTGGATCGACCCGTCCGGCGGCGGCGAGTTCGCCCGCCTTCTCGCCGGACTGGACGGGCAACTGGCCGACCCGGTGTGGGTCGGCGACCGGCTGGTATTCGTGTCCGACCACCAGGGCCACGGCAACGTCTACTCGGTGCTCGCCGACGGCAGCGACCTGCGCCGGCACAGCGACCACATCGGCAACTACGCCCGCGACCTCGGCGGAGATCTCGAAGGCAGCTCCACGCGCCTGGTCTACCAGCGCGCCGGCGAGCTGTTCCGGCTGGACTCCCTCGCCGCCGCCAGCGAGCCGGTAGGCCTCGAGGTGGTACTGCCGGGTGTTCGGATCGCGCGGCAGCCGACCGTGGTGCCCGTTTCACTCGCCGCCGCGGAGACGTTGTCGAGCGACGCGACCGGGCGCGCGAGCGTGGTCGACGTGTTCGGCACCGTGCAATGGCTGACCCATTGGGACGGACCCGTGCGCGCGATGTCCGACACGCCCGGCGTCCGCACCCGGCTGCCGCGCGTGCGTCTTGGCGATCGGTCCGCGGTGTGGGTCACTGACGCCGAGGGGGACGATGCGCTGGAACTGACCGACGACGACGGGACGCGCCGGATCGCGGGCGGCGCGCTGGGACGGGTGCTCGAACTGACCGTCGCGCCCGACGGCGCGCAGGTCGGTGTGGCCAGCCACGACGGACGCGTCCTGCTCGTCGCGCTCGACACCGGGTCGGTCCACGAGCTGGAGCGCGGCGACCAGGGAGACGCGACCGGGCTGGCGTTCTCGCCGGACTCGAGCTGGCTGGCCTGGTCGAAGGCCTATCGCTCCGGACTACGCTCGATCCGGCTCGCCGAGCTGGGCTCGGGAGACGTGTACGACGCGACACCCGAGCGCTTCGTTGACACGTCGCCCGCGTTCACCCTGGACGGCAAGTACCTCGCGTTCCTGTCTGCGCGCACGTTCGATCCGGTGTACGACACGCACACGTTCGACCTGTCGTTCGCCGTCGGCGTCCGTCCGTACCTGATCCCGCTCTCCGCGGCCGCGCCGTCACCGTTCGACCCGGAATCGCGCGGTCGCAGCGTGGCCCCGCCGGTGCGCGAGCCAGGCAAGCAGGCCGAGCCGGCCACGCCCGAGGTGCGGGTCGACGTCGACGGCCTAGCCGACCGCGCGGTCGTGGTCCCGGTCGCGGCAGGACTGCACACCGACCTGCGGGCCGCGAAGGACGGGTTGCTGTGGCTGACGCACCCGGTCACCGGGGTGATCGGCGCAGGTCTGGTCGAGGGCGGCAAACACCCGCGCCCGGCCCTGTGGCGTTGGGACCTCACCTCGCGCCGAAGCACGAAGCTGGTCGAGCCGCTCGATTGGTACCAGGTGTCCGGCGACGGCACCCGCATCATCGTGCGCGACGAGGAAAAGCTGACCGTTGGACCGGCCGAGCACGCGGTTCAGCCGCCCGACGGCGACGAACCGTCGGAGCTGGTGTCGGTCGATCTCGAGCGGGTGCACGTCGCCTCGGATCCGCCGGCGCAGTGGCGGCAGATGATGCTCGAGACCTGGCGCCTGATGCGCGACCACTTCTGGATCGAGGACATGGGCGGCGTCGATTGGGACGACGTGCTTGTGCGATACCTGCCGCTCGTCGACCGGATCGCCACCCGCGACGACCTGTCCGAGCTGCTCTGGGAAATGGTCGGCGAGCTGGGGTCGTCGCATGCCTACGAGCGCCCCGAGTACCCGGACCCACCGGCCGGCCGGGCCGCCGCGTTGCTCGGGATCGACTTGGTACGCGACGGTGACTCCTGGCTCATCGCCCGGGTGCTGCCGGGCGAGTCCTCGGTGCCCGCAGCGCGGTCGCCGCTGCGCGTCGCCGGCGCGAATGTCGCCGACGGTTCGGTGCTCGTCGCGGTGAACGGCCATCCGGTTCCGCCGTCTGGGCCAGGTGCGCTGCTGGCCGGCCTGGCCGGAAAACCCGTCGAGCTGACCGTGTCGGTCAACGGTGCCACGCGCAGCGTTGTCGCCGTCCCGACCGCGGACGAGACCCCGATCCGCTACCAGGAGTGGGTGTCCGATCGTCGCGCGGTCGTACATGCCGTCAGCGGCGGGCGGATCGGCTACGTCCACGTGCCGGACATGATGTCGACCGGTTGGGCCGAGTTCAACCGTGACCTGCGCCGTGAGCTGCAGCGCGACGCGCTCGTCGTGGACACGCGCGACAACGCCGGAGGGCACGTGTCCGAGCTGGTCATCGAGCGGCTCGCGCGCCGCCGACTCGGCGGTGGCCATGCCCGGCACACAGCGGACGAGGAGTGGCCTAACAGCGCCCCGCGCGGCCCGATGGTCTCGCTGGCCAACGAGTACGCCGGCTCCGACGGCGACATCGTCAACGAGGCGTTCCGGGAATTGGGTCTGGGTCCGATCGTCGGCGCACGCACCTGGGGCGGGGTTATCGGTATCGACGGGCGCTATCAGCTCGTCGACGGCACGACGGTGACCCAGCCGCGCTTCGCGTTCTGGTTCCGCGATGCGGGCTGGAGCGTCGAGAACTTCGGCGTCGAACCGGACGTCGACGTGCCGCACCCGCCGCAGGCCTGGGCCGCTGGTGAGGACCCGCAGCTCGTGGAAGGGCTGCGTATCCTCGCCGAAGCGCTGGCCGATGCAGTGCCGCTGACCGAACCGCCGATCGCGTCGCGTCCCGACCGGACCGCCCCAAGTTTGGCTCCCCGTCCCTAGCCGAATCCGATGGGGCACAACCCGCCATTCGGTGGTTGTTCCTTGCCTGGTCCCGGTTGAGGATTGGATCGGACGAGCGGGTGGCGCCTGCCCGCATGCGCATCGGCAAACAGTGGCGACGGAGGATCGAACAGCATGAGCGGTGACCTGAAGCACGCGGCGGACAGCATCCTGGCCGGTGCAGTCTCGGCCAACCCGGGCGTGCCCGGCGTCTCGGCGATCGCGACCAATCGCGAGGCCAACATCTACGAGGGCGCGGCGGGCAAGCGCGCCCAGGGGGAGGACGCCGACTTCACCACCGATACCGTCTGCGCGATCTTCTCGACCACCAAAGCGATTGCCGGTACGGCCTGCCTGCAGCTGGTCGAAGACGGCAAGCTCGACCTCGACGCGCCGGCCAAGAACTACGCCTCGCCCCTGGGCGACATCCAGGTGCTCGACGGATTCGACGACAACGGCAAGCCGCAGCTGCGCGCGCCCAAACGCGACATCACGACCCGGATGCTGCTGCTGCACACAGCGGGCTTCGGCTACGACTTCTTCAACGAGAACTACAACCGGCTGGCGCGGGAGCACGGCCAGCCGAGCGTGATCACCTCGTCCAAGGCAGCTATCAGCACGCCGCTGCTGTTCGACCCGGGCGAGCGGTGGGAGTACGGCTGCAACATCGACTGGGTCGGCCAGGTCATCGAAGGCGTCGCCGGCAAGCGCCTCGGCGCCGTCATGCAGGAACGCATCCTCGATCCGCTCGGCATGAGCGACACCGCCTTCGCGATGACAGACGACATGCGCGCGCGAATGGCGAAGATCCATCAGCGTGACGCGAGCGGTGCTCTCACTGCGCTGGATCTCGAACTGCCGCCGGATCCCGAGGTGCATATGGGCGGGCACGGGCTTTACTCGACCTCGCTCGACTATGCCAAGTTCATCCGGATGTGGCTCAACGACGGTGCCGCGCCGGACGGTAGCCGGGTGCTGAAGGCCGAGACGGTCGAGATGGCAGCTGCCAACCACCTGGGCGAGATGAAGATCAAGGCACTACCGGGCGTCATCCCGGCACTGTCCAACGACGCCGAGTTCTTCCCGGGGATGCCCAAGTCCTGGGCGCTGACCTTCATGATCAACGACGAGGATGCGCCCACGGGGCGTCCGGCCGGCGCGCTGGCGTGGGCGGGACTGGCCAACCTCTACTACTGGATCGACCGCGCGAACGGCATCGGCGGCTTCTGGGCGACGCAGATCTTTCCGTTCGCAGACCCGCCGTCCGTGGGCGCTTACCTGGAGTTCGAGACCGCTGTCTACCAGAGCCTGGGGCAGCGCGCCGCCGCCTGACCGCCGTAAGCCAAGCTTGCGAGCGAACCTATGCCATCGGGCTGAGACACCCCGGCGCCGAACCCGAACTTGCGAAGCGAGGCTCGGGCATCGGAGTTGAATGGGCGACGTGGCGGATCTGGAGCAATGGTTGGGCTCCCTCGACGCGGCGCAGCTGGCGGCGTTGCTCGAGCGGCGACCGGATGTCCGGCACGGCATCGCACCTCGCAACCTCGCCCATTTGGCCGAGCGGCTCGAGCATCCCGAGTCGATCGCGAACGTCCTACGACGGGTGCCGCTGCCGCTGCTCCAGGCCGCTGAGGCGGTACAGGCCCTCGGCGAGCGAGCAACCCTTACCGAGCTGTCCGGCCTGCTCCAGAGCGACGGCGCCGGCCACGACGCGGCTGTCGACGCGGTCGTTGCGCAGTTGAGTGAGCACGGGCTCGCCTGGCCCGGACTTGGCCTGCGCATCCAGGTACCCGCGGGCCTGGGCGAGGTGTTCCCCGACCCGCTCGGGCTGTCGGCTCCGTTGCGCCGGCTGCTTCCCGCGCTCACCGCTGCGGAGCTGCGGGGCGTTCTGCTCGCCCTTGGTGAACACAAGCCGCCGACCAAGCGCGGCGACCTCGAGGACGCACTGGCTCGCTGCCTGTCCGATCCCGACCGGGTGCGTGCCGTAGTCGCGCAGGCGCCCGCCGAGGTTGCCGAGCACCTGAAGTCGATGGCGATACGTGACACGACTGACGAGGGCTTCTACAGCGGGAGCTTCGACTACGACGCCCATGAACAGCGGCGTAGGGCCACGCGCTGGGCACTGGACCACGGCCTGCTCATCGGCTCCAGGTACGGCTACGACTGGCGGATGCCGGCCGAGGTCGGACTCGCCCTGCGCGGTCCGAACTACCGGGCGCCGTTCAACCCGCGCCGTCCCGATCCGGCCGCCTCACCGATCGACCCCCACAC
>JALZAI010000168.1 GCA_030948475.1 Actinomycetota bacterium | reverse complement strand
GGCCCGAAGATCGAAGCCTGCTGCGACTTCGTCGCCGGCGGCGGTCGGCGAGCGGTCATCGGGGCACTCGGCGAGGCGGCCGACGCGGTGTTCGGGTCGGCCGGAACCGCGATCGTTGCCGGCGGCTAACGCGGTCCGCAGATGCTTTCGCTTCAGGCGCCTGCATGTCCGGACGCCCTTCGGGTTATCGGTGGGCGCGTATTGTTGCCTGTGGTGGCCGATTGGGCACCGCTAGGGGGGATCATGACGCCGGACATTCTGAAGGCAGACCTGACGGCATCGGCGTTAAGGGGGCAGCATTGCTGGTTCGCCATCGACGCGATCGCGGGCCAGCCCGACATGACAGCCTTCAAAAGACGCGCGCGGCTGCGTCAGTCGCAATGGCGCATCGAACAGGATCTGCCGCTAGGCGGCCAACTGCAAGCGGACGGAGCGCGGAAGCCAGTAGGCAGTCGGCTCGACGTGGACTTTGCCCGGACGACCGGTTGCAATTTCCTGTCCCCGGCAATCGCCGAGGTCGTCAAATGTCGTCTCGCGAAGCCGGAACGGTACCAAATGCTGGCTACAGAACGGTTGTGGAGTGATCTGCTCTCCTCGATGCCCCTGTGCTTCAACCTCTTCGGCAGCGTCGCGGCGAGCCCTGAGAGGGCGACGTCGGCCGTCCGCGCATGGTTCCCTGACGCTCCAGGGGCTGTCTCAGACGTCCGCTTCGAGTGGTCACCCGGACGCCGTGACCCTGCTTATCTCGGCAATCAGTCTGCCTTCGACGTCGCCTTCCAGCTCGCATCGCCGCACGGTGCTCGAGGCGTGATAGGAGTCGAAACCAAGTATCACGAGCACGCCAAGCGAGAGCCAGCTCCGCGTTCTGAGCGGTTGGCTCGATACGTTGAGGTCACCGAAGGGTCGGGGATCTTCACCTCTGACTGGCAGAAACGGCTGGTCGGCACGGACTTGCAGCAGATCTGGGTGGACCATCTGTTGGCCCTGTCCATGACCCAGCACCGGCATCCATACCAATGGGTCAAGTTCGTGCTGGTCTATCCGTCGAAGAACTCGAGTTTTGCCGAGGCAGTGGACCGTTACCGCGAGACGCTCGTTGAGACCGCCTCTTTCGCGACTCGCACCATCGAAGAAATTCTGGATGCGCCCGGGGCGCTCCCGGTTGAGCTTGTCTCGGCATTTCGCGAACGCTATCTGTGGTAGAGACCGGCAGGTGGCCGGGCTACTCGTAGCTCGATCTCGCCTGATCCGGATCCTCGACTATCGGGTTGTCGCTCATGCAATGGCGGGAGCTTTGTGAGCGCCGATTAGCGTGCTTCATGTGACCGCCATCCGGGTGCTGTCGTACAACTTGCGGTCGCTGCGCGACGACCGGGCCGCTGCCGTGCGGGTCATCCGTGCCGCCGATCCGGATGTGGTCTGCATCCAGGAGGCTCCCAAGTGGTTCCGGTGGCGGTCACGGTGCGCTGCACTGGCGCGGGACTGCGGGCTGTTCGTGGTCGCGGGCGGGCTACCGGCCGGCAACAACCTGCTGATGTGCAAGGTGGCCGTGCAGGTGATGGCCACTCGGAACGTGCTGCTCAGCCGGGGATTCGGCCTGCACCAGCGCGGCATGACCACGGCCGTGTGCTCCCTGCGCGGCTCGCGATTCCGATTGGTCAGCACCCATCTGGACGTGGAAGCCACCGCTCGTCGCGCGCACGTGGACGAGATCTTCGCCGCACTGGGCCCGGAGGCCGAACCGATCGTGCTGGGGGCGGACGTCAACGAGCGCGCCGGCGGCCCCGCCTGGGACGCGCTGACCGCCCGGCTGCCCGAATGCGGCGCCGGCACCCGGGACCGGCGGATCGACGGCATCTTCGCCAGCCCGTCCATCCGGGTGCGGGCCAGCTCGGTCCTGCACACGCCGGATGTGGGGATCGCCAGCGACCACCGGCCGATCCTCGCCGACCTCGAACTGCCCTAGCGCCCCGAACCGCCGAAGCCAGGGACCAGCTCCAGCGCCAGTTGCTCGAGAAAAAGGCCGATGTCGGTGACGATCCCGACCGCCTGGGCCGAGCCGCGGTCAGCCAGCTTGGTGACGGTTGCCGGGTTGATGTCCACGCAGACCAGCGGCACGGACGCCGGCAGGATGTTGCCGGTCGCGATGGAGTGCAGCATGGTAGCCACCATGATCGCGAAGCCGGCGCGGGGCAGCTGCGCTCGCATCGCCCGCTGCCCCTCGATGACGTCGGTGTAGACGTCCGGCAGCGGGCCGTCGTCGCGCACCGATCCCACCAGTACGAAGGGATTGCCGACCCTGACCATCGCGTGCATCACGCCGGCGGTGAGCACGCCTTGCTCGACCGCTGCCGCGATGGAGCCGCAGCGCCGGATC
>JALZAI010000159.1 GCA_030948475.1 Actinomycetota bacterium | reverse complement strand
GGTGCCGACCTTGCGCGCCAGCGTCTTTGTGGTCGACGACGCGGTAGTCGAGGCCTCGGTTGCGCCGGCGTTGCGCAGCGTCGCGCTCGAGGAGCGACCCGAGATCACCGAGTTGTTCGGTTTGTGGATGCAGGACTGGCGGTCCTGGGCCCTGCAAGAACGGCGAGACAGGACGGTCCGGTCCTTTTACGGTGAACTGTTCTCCATCTATGTGACTGCAGCAGGGCATCCCGAAGAACTAGAGCTTGTCGTTGGTGTCGGTTGCCTCGCCTGGGCGCCGGAGGGTCACCCGGTTGTGCGGCGGCATCTGTTGACCGCACCGGTCGGCGTCCATTTCGAGGATGACACCGGTCAACTCTCCGTCACCACAAAGGAGTCTTCAGAACGGATCAGCGTCGAGATTGACATGCTCGATCCGGGATTGATCACTAACCCCCAGCACGTCAATGACGTCCGGGAACGAGCTCGCGATCTCATGGCGCACCCGTTGCATCGGGACGAGTCCGGCGCCCTGGTGCGGCGGATCGTCCACACGCTGGCTCCGGACGCCGAGTACCGCGACGTGGATGAGATCGGGGCCGGAGCCGGCCGTCCGATCGCCGCGTTCGCGCCCGCGATCATCCTGCGGAAAAGATCACAACGTGGCCTTGTCGAAATCTTCCGGACCATCGTCGCTCAACTGAAGGACAGCAACAGTGTCCCGGAGGGCGTGCTGCCGCTCATCGATCCTGATCATTGTCCGCAGCTCGACGCCGGACAGTCAGAGGGTGAACGGGACGATGGAGCGCTCGTCCGGGTCGATGGCGACCCGTTCCTGCCGCTGCCGGTCAACGACGTTCAGCTGCGCATTCTGCGTCAGGTCGACTCGCACGCCCAGACCCTCGTTCAGGGTCCTCCTGGCACGGGCAAGACCCACACGGCCGCGGCGCTAATCTCCCATCTGCTCGCCCAGGGAAAACGCGTTCTGGTTACTGCGCACACCGACCGGGCGCTGAAGGAAGTCCGGGCCAAGCTGCCCGAGGCGATCCAGCCGCTGGCGGTCGCGGTCGTCGGAACCAGCCGGGAGGATATGTCCGACCTGCGGGTCGCGGTCGAGCGGATCGCGGCTACCGCGGCCGACTACGACGCCGAAGACCCTGCGCTGGCTGTGGCACAGACCCTCGACCGGATCGACGAGCTGCGCCGCCGACGCGCGGCGGTCTACCGAGACTTGCTCTCGGCCCGAGAGCACGAGGTACACGTCCACGAGTTCGGCGCATACCGCGGAACCCTCGCCGCCATCGCCCAGCAGCACGACATCGACTCGACGCGGTTGGGGTGGCTGGAGGACCATGTCGCCGCCGCCCACGGCCCAGCGCCACTGGGAAACGTTGAAATTCTGGAATGGCGCGCGTTGCTCATCGACGACGGGCTGCGCGCCGACGAAGCGGAGGCCCGGCTCCGGCTGCTCGATCTGTCCTGCCTCCCTGATCCGCTCACGTTTGCTGATCTCGTGCAGGCCGAGGCGCACGCGGATCGCGACGACGCTCGCTATGCATCGCTGAGGGACCACCCCGCCTTCGGGCCGGTGAGCCACCTCGACGACCGTGTCGTGCGGGAGGAGCTGCGGTCGAGACTGCACGAGCTGGCCGGGGAGATCGACTCCTTGTCCCGCCGGCCCGAGGCGTGGATGCGCGAGGCGCTCTCCGACACCCGGACCGGTCGTGCCTCAATTTGGGAGGCGCGAGGTCAGGAGCTTTCCGCGCTGATCGCGCGCGCGGCACCATTGGTGCAGCAGCTGGGCTCCGTGACCGACATCGCTGCCGCCGCCGAGCTCGGCCGCCTGGTTCCACTCGCGATCGAGCTGCAGGACCACCTCGCCGCAGGCGGCAGAATTAAGCCAGGTGCCAATGGGATGCCGAAGATCGGCCCGTTCACCGCCAGGCAGGTCAAGCAAGCGCAGCCGCTGTTCGAGGCGGTCCGGGTCGACGGCGCCCCACCTACTACAGCCATTCAGCTCAACGCATTCCTGATATGGGCCGAGGGGACCAAGACCCTGGCGGCACTCGACCGCGCCTGGCCCGCGTACGTGTCGATACCTCCGGAAGACACGCTCCGGGAGCGCCTGCAGTGGCACGTCCGTGAACTGGCGCAGCTGGGGCGGATCGTCGGGGTCGCCGCGAAGCTCAGACGAGAGGAGGAGCGACTCGCGCGCCTGGGGCTCCCTCTCCCGGACTGGAACAACTTGTCCGCGATCCGCACCTACGCAGACCTGGTCGATGCCGCCGCCGCAGCGGATGCCCTCACCGCAGCGCGTGCGCCGCTTGACCAGTTGCAGCAGCAGATCGCCTGGGAAGTGCACTGGTCCGATGCGGCCCCTGCGGTACACGAACTGCACCAGTCGGTGACCGGACGCGACCACGAGACGTACTCCTCAGCGATAGCGCGGCTGCATCGGCTGACCGACGTCCGCAGGGCCGTGGGTCGCCGCGACGAGCTTGGCGACCGGCTGGCCGCGCACGCGCCGCTCCTGTGTACCGCGATCACCGGCTCACCGCACGACGAGGACTGGAGCACCCGGATCGACGCCTTCACCGAGGCGTGGACGTGGACAGCAGCGAGCGCCTGGATACGGGAGCGCAAGGCGCTCGACGTCAACGCGTTGCAGGCAGAGGTGACCTGGCTTGAGCAGGAGATCCGCGCTGAGGTCGAAATTCTGGCGGCCATGCGGGCGTGGAACCATGCGGTGGCGTCGGACCGGCTCTCCCGAGCTGCCCGGGCCAGTCTTGAGCAGTACGCGTACCTCGTGCGCCGGTTAGGTAAAGGCACCGGGAAGTACCAGGCGCAGCGCAAGGCCGAGATCCGCCAGGCCATGGACCGGTGCCGTCCCGCCGTGCCCGTGTGGATCCTGCCGATCTACCGCATCGCCGACCAGTTACGGATCCAGCCGGACATGTTCGACGTCGTCATCGTCGACGAGGCCTCCCAGGCCGGTCTCGAAGCGACCTTCCTCCAGTACCTCGCCCCCCGGATCGTCGTGATCGGTGACGACAAGCAGGTCTCGCCCTCCGCGGTCGGCGTCGACCAGCAACAGCTGCGGGACCTCGCCGGCCAGTACCTACACGACGATCCCTATCGTTCGTCCTGGCAGGACCCCCAGCGCAGCTTGTTCGACGAGGCGAAAATGCGCTTCAGTGGCATGTTGACGCTGGTGGAGCATCGGCGATGCGTCCCTGAGATCATCGGGTTCTCCAACCGCATCGCCTACGAGCCCGACGGGATCCGCTTGATCCCCGTACGACAATACGGCGCCGACCGGCTTGAGCCGATCAAGACGGTTTTCCTGGCCGAAGGTTACGAGCGTGGATCAGCAGGACACAAGATCAACGAAGTGGAGGTCGAGGCCATCGTCGACACGGTCGTCGCATGCATTGCCGACCCGCGCTACGACGGCCTGACCTTCGGCGTGATCTCACTGCTCGGCCAAGCTCAGGCCAAGGCCATCGAGAAGAAGCTGCTCGACGCGATCACTCCAGAGGCGTGGACCGTGCGCGAGTTGCGCTGCGGCGACGCGGCCGACTTCCAAGGCTCGGAGCGCGACGTCATGTTCCTGTCGATGGTGGCCACGCCTGAGCCTGGGAAA
>JALZAI010000157.1 GCA_030948475.1 Actinomycetota bacterium | reverse complement strand
TGGGCGGAGCGGCGGCGTTGCTGCGCGGGCTGCCGACGTCCAACGGCAAGCTCGGCGTGATCGGCTACTGCTCCGGCGGGCGGCAGTCGGTACTCGCGGCCTGCCGGCTCGATCTGGACGCGGCCGTCGACTGCTACGGCGCATTCGTCACCGGCACGCCGCCGGCGGACTCCCCGCTACAGGTCAGCAACTTGGTGCCCGTGCTGCCCGAACTGCGTTGCCACCTGCTCGGCCTGTTCGGCAAAGAGGACTCGCGTCCCTCGCCGGAGCAGGTCGACGAGCTGGAGCAACTGCTGAATCAGCACGGCAAGAGCTACCAGTTCCACCGCTACGACGACGCCGCGCACGCGTTCTTCGCGGTGGATCGCCCGTCCTACCGCGTCGCCGAAGCCAACGACGGCTGGGAGCGCATCGAGTCCTTCTACGCGACGTATCTGGGCGGCTGACCATGTGCACCTACGCGACCGAGCACGCCGCCGTCGACGGCAGCGCCAAAGGCCCGGGGGGAAAGTGGTTCCACGTCACCGACGCGACCGTGTATTTCGACCACCCGGTGCACGCGATGGCCGGGCACACGCTCAACGTCGACCTGACCGACCGCTCGCGCGGGCCGTCCGCACGCATCGCCGTCGAGCTGACCGCGTCATCCGCGCGATCGCTGGTCGAGGCAATCCAGAGCGCACTCGCCTCGGCACCGGCTCAACTCGTTGAATAGAGTTCGGGCATGCGCGCCGTCTACGCCCAGTCGATCAACGCCGACAAACCACTCGACGGCCTCGTCGTCGGCGAACGTCCCGACCCGGAACCGCCCTCGGGCTGGACGCGGGTCAAGGTCAAGGCCGGCAGCCTGAACCATCACGACCTGTGGACGTTGAAGGGCGTTGGGATCAAGTCCGAGCAGCTGCCCATGATCCTCGGCTGCGACGCCGCGGGAATCGACGAGTCGAGCGGCGATGAGGTGGTCGTCCACGCCGTCGTGAACGCACCCGGATGGACGGGCGACGACACGCTCGACCCGAAACGCACGCTGCTGTCGGAGAAACACCAGGGCTCGCTGGCCGAATACGTGATCGTGCCGTCCCGCAACGTCGTGGCCAAACCCGCCGAGCTGTCCTGGACCGAGGCGGCGTGCCTATCGACCGCGTGGCTCACGGCCTATCGGATGCTGTTCATCAAGTCCGGACTGCGGCCGGGGCAGACGATGCTCGTGCAGGGCGCCTCGGGCGGAGTGGCGAGCGCCTGCATCGCGATGGGACGCGCGGCGGGTTTTCGGGTATACGCGACCGCTCGCACAGAGGCGAAGCAGGCAGGGGCGCTCGAACTCGGCGCGCACGAGGCGTTCGAGTCCGGAGCGCGGCTGCCCGAACGCGTCCACGCCGTGTTCGAGACCGTCGGCGAGGCAACCTGGTCGCACTCGGTGAAGTCGCTCCAGCCGGGTGGGCGGATCGTGGTGGCCGGCGCCACCTCGGGTGCGATGCCCGCCGCCGAGCTGAATCGGGTGTTCTTCCTGCAGCTCGAGGTCGTCGGCTCGACGATGGGGACGCGGAGCGAGCTGGCTGACATGATCGGGTTCCTGGTTTCGAGCGGGCTGCGGCCGGTGATCGACCGGGTGATCCCGGCGGAGTCCGCTGCCGAAGGGCTGGCGGCAATGGATTCCGGCGACTTGGTGGGAAAGATCGTCCTGGAGTTCTGAGGCTGCTGGGGCCGCTGCGATGGGTCAAGTCACCGCGGTCGTCTGCGCGGCATTCGATTCGAGGACGGACGTTGCGATCGAGGCGGTTCGTTCGCGGATCGTGGCGCTGGACCCCCGGATTCGGGCTCCGGGTGATCGCCCGCACGTTACCCTCGCGGCGGCACAGGTCACCCCCGGCGCCGAGCTGGACCAGTTGCTCGCGGTGGTGGGCGATCTCGCCGTTCGGCACTCGCCGCTGCCACTCACCTTCGCCGAGGTGGGCACCTTCCCGCGGACCGGGGTGCTGTGGCTGGGCCCGTCGCCCTCGTCGTCGCTGGGTGCGTTGCAGCGCGACGCGGCCGCGTCCCTGCTCGCCGCCGGCTGGCCGCAGGCGTTCGGCGAACAGAGCGATCCGCAGCGCTGGGTGCCGCACTGCACTGTGGCCCGCGGGGTGCCCAGGACGGCGCGACGCGAGGTGCTTGATGCGGCCAGGGCAGCCTGCGCGCCCGTCCGTGCCTCCGTAGACGAGCTGATCACGATCCTGGTCGGGCGCGGCGTTCACGCGCGCGTCCCGTTGACCGATCGATCTGCGCAGTGAGGCAAATCCCGGAACACTGCGGGCCATGCTCGATCACGCCGTCTGCCACCTGGAGGCGACATGAGTGCGACCGAGCCGGGACGGCCGGACGGGTGCCCGAACCGTTCTCCAACGCCTGGGACACTCGCAGCTTCTCGATGCGTCCGGGCGAGGTCGAGCGGATGCTGGGCGAGGCCGGATTTGCGGACGGGGCAGGCGCCGAGATCGAACTGGTCACCCACTGGCCGGACCTGGACCACTTGGTCGACGTCGTGCGAGGCTCGCCGTTCGCGCCGGTGCTCGCCGGGTTCGATGCCGCTCGACAAGACGAGGCGCTGCGGCGGTTGCCCGAGCGCTACGGGTCCTTCGCCAAGGGAAACCTCGTCGAGGTGCCGACCTATGCAACGGTGGCGCGAGCCGTGGCCGAGAGCTGACGCCGCTCTCGGTTGACTGACGGCTGCCGCGATGCGCTACGCGCCGATCGGAACTCTGGCCGCGATCACTTCTTGGCGGCATCGGGCAGCTCGCCGGTCGACAGTGCGGCGATGAACGCCTCCTGCGGCACCTCGACGCGGCCGACCATCTTCATCCGCTTCTTGCCTTCCTTCTGCTTCTCCAGCAGCTTGCGCTTGCGGGTGATGTCACCGCCGTAGCACTTGGCCAGTACGTCCTTGCGCATCGCGCGGATGTTCTCGCGGGCGATCACCCGCGCGCCGATCGCCGCCTGGATCGGCACCTCGAACTGCTGACGAGGGATCAGCTTGCGCAACTTGGCTGTCATCGACGTCCCGTAGGCGTATGCCTTGTCCTTGTGGACGATCGCCGAGAAGGCGTCGACCGCCTCGCCCTGCAGCAGGATGTCGACCTTGACCAGGTCGGAGGTCTGTTCCCCCGCCTGCTCGTAGTCCAGCGACGCATAGCCGCGGGTGCGCGACTTGAGCTGGTCGAAGAAGTCGAAGATGATCTCGGCAAGCGGCAGCGTATAGCGGAGCTCGACCCGGGTCTCGGACAGGTAGTCCAGGCCGCCGAGGCTCCCACGCCGCTGCTGGCACAGCTCCATGATCGCGCCGATGTACTCGCTAGGAGCGATGATCATGGCCTTGACGACGGGCTCGTACACCTCGGCGATCTTCTTCCCGGTCGGCCAGTCGGACGGGTTGGTGACCACGCGAGCCGGGCCGTCCTCGAGGATCACCCGGTTCACCACATTGGGCGCGGTCGAGATGAGATCGAGGTCGAACTCCCGCTCCAGCCGGTCCCGCGTGATCTCCAGGTGCAGCAGGCCGAGGAAGCCGCAGCGGAAGCCGAATCCCAGCGCAGCCGACGATTCCGGCTCATAGGCCAGCGCCGCGTCGTTGAGCCGCAGCCGGTCCAGCGCGTCGCGCAGCAGCGGATAGTCCGATCCGTCGAGCGGGAACAACCCGGAATAGACCATCGGCCGAGGGTCGCGGTACGCGCCGAGCGACTGCGCCGCGGGCTTGGCAGCGTCGGTGACCGTGTCCCCGACGCGTGACTGGCGAACGTCCTTGACGCCGGTGATCAGGTAGCCGACCTCGCCGACGCTGAGTCCCGTCGTCGGTACCGGATCGGGTGAGATGACGCCGATCTCGAGCAGTTCATGGGTCGCGCCCGTCGACATCATCTTGATCCGCTCGCGTGGGGTGAACTGCCCGTCGACCACGCGGATGTAGGTGATGACACCGCGATAGATGTCATAGACCGAGTCGAAGATCATCGCGCGGGGAGCGGTGTCGGCCTGACCGACCGGGGCCGGGACATCGCGGCAGATCAGATCGATCAGTTCCCGGACGCCGTGGCCGGTTTTCGCACTGACGCGCAGCACCTCGTCGGGCGCGCAGCCCATGATGTGCGCGATCTCGGCGGCGTACCGGTCCGGCTGCGCGGCCGGTAGATCGATCTTGTTGAGGACGGGGATGATGTGCAGGTCGTTCTCGAGCGCGAGGTAGAGATTCGCGAGCGTCTGCGCCTCGATGCCCTGCGCGGCGTCCACCAGCAGGACGGCACCCTCGCACGCGGCGAGCGAGCGGCTGACCTCGTAGGTGAAGTCGACGTGGCCGGGCGTGTCGATCATGTGCAGGACGTACTCTGTGCCGTCCGCCGTCCAGGGCATGCGGACGTTCTGCGACTTGATGGTGATGCCGCGCTCACGTTCGATGTCCATCCGGTCGAGGTACTGCGCGCGCATCTGCCGGCCCTCGACGACGCCCGTCAGTTGCAGCATGCGGTCGGCCAGCGTCGACTTGCCGTGGTCGATGTGCGCGATGATGCAGAAGTTGCGGATCCGAGCCGGATCGGTGCGGCCGACGATCGTCGGCGAAGCGGTCACTGCCCTACCTCGCTTCGCTCGTCCGGCCGGCGAAGCGGTCATACTTCGCGCACGCGTCTCGCCAGCTCGGTGACAGGGTGCTCCCTCATGGTTGCATGTCAACGCTGGCGCCCCGGGAGCCGCTGCCGTTGATCTTTAGGCCGCCGTAGGGTCATGGGCACGGCGTCCGCATGAAGGTCGCCGCGCGGGAAGCGGTTGTCCACAGCTTTGGGTTGGCCCTCGCCACGCCCCGCAGCGGTACGGCATCATCACCCGGTGCGGCGAAACCGGGGCGCTGGCGAACGCAGCGTACCTACCCTCGTCGCGGCTGTGCTCGGGCTGGCCGCGGTGGCGCTGAGCGCCTGCACCAGTTCGGCGGGCGGCATTGGCCCGAGCAGCCCGTCCGTGAGCAGGCCGCCGGCCACCAGCAGCACACCGATCAGCGCCTCCGCCTCGCTGCCCGGCTCGAGTGCCACCAAGTCCGGCCCGATCACGCCACCGAGGCCGTCGCTGCCGCCCGACGTGCCGCGCCATGGTCCGAACACCAAACCGGGCGAGAAACCGCCGATCATGCCGCTGGAGGCGACCCAGCACACCCCGGACGGCGCGAAGGCCTTCGCCGAGTTCTTCATCAAGACCATCGACTGGGGATACGCGACCACCAGCAGCGCGTACATGCGCCACTACTTCACGAACGCCTGCATCGGCTGCCGTAGCACCGCGGATGCGATCGACAAGG
>JALZAI010000163.1 GCA_030948475.1 Actinomycetota bacterium | reverse complement strand
GGCCTACACGCAGCGAAGAACCCGCAGCTGCGCTGGCATCGAGATGGTGCCTGGCACACCACGACCACGGTCAGACCACCGTCGGGTGGGCCGTCATGATCGTGGCGTCCGGCGTCTTGCCTCAGCTGCAGAATGTCAGGAAGCTGCTGCTCCGCGACGCCTGTCCGCCAATTCTCCTTCTCTGGGACGGCACCGCCGCGCACGCCGTGCAGGCCCTCTGTCCACATCGGGGTGCTCCGCTCGCCGACGGCTTCCTGACCGAAGGCGTCCTGGTATGCGCCTGGCACCGTTCCGTCTTCCGAATCAAGGATGGCGCCATAGTCGCCGGGCCAGCGCAGGTATCGCTGCGCGTGCTAGCAGTCACCGTGTGCGGTGACGACGTCATGGTGGAGGACGAGTGAGCATTGGGCTACAGGTGGGGCGCGACGAACGCATACTCGTCGTCGCACCGCACCAGGATGACGAGTGCATCGGCTGCGGCGGAGCCTTGCTCAAGTGGCGCGCCGACGGGGCCACGACCGGTGTGCTGTGGATTTCCAAGACCACGACCGGACAGCGGCTCGGCGATGAGGCGCGTTCGGCTGCCGATGCGCTGGGCGTCGAGTGGACCCGAGCCCTGGGTGCGCCATCGGTCGGATTGGTCGCGGATCCCACGTGGCTCGACCCGATAGTCGCGGCGTTTCGTGCGTTCGGCCCGTCGGTAGTGCTGCTGCCGCACGCCGCCGAGGATGACCGACAACATCGGGTGACAACCGAACTCGGCAAGGAGGCGGTCTGGCTGGCCGAGTACCCGAGCCGCCCGGATCTCGGCGAACCGGTACCTCGGGCTCGCGTCGTCCTCGCCTACGAGGTGTGGACGCCGATGTCCGAGCCGGCGATGTTCTGCGATATCACGGCCCACGCCGCCGGCAAGGAGAAAGCCATCGCCAGCTATGCAAGTCAGATCGAGATCGCTGACTTCTGCGCCGGCGCCCTCGGACTCAACCGGTACCGGGGCGTGACGTCGGGCGCAGGTACATTCGCGGAGGCCTTCGCGGTCGTCCGGCTCGGCGAAGGGGGCCGGACATGACCGACATCGACCTCACTTCCGTGACGGCCGTGGTGACCGGATCGGGCGGCTTCTTCGGTGGTCAGCTGGCACACGGCCTGCTGTCGCGGGGTGCCCGCGTACGGGCATTCCTCAGGTACAGGTCGGACGGACACCTCGGCCAACTCGCTGGCCTTCAAGGCGATCCTGGACTTGACCTGTGGTGGGGTGACGTCCGCGACGAAGCGACGCTAGGGCCGGTGTTGGAGGGCGCCGACGTGGTGTTTCACCTCGCCGCGCTCGTGTCGGTGCCGCACAGCTATACCGATCCCGCAGGCTACGTGCAGACCAATGTCGTGGGCACGGTCAACGTGCTGCGGGAGGCGCAGGCAGCCCGCATGCGGCGGATCGTCGTCGTGTCGACTTCGGAGGTATACGGCACCGCTCAGACGGAGCTGATCGACGAGGATCATCCCCTGGTGGCGCAGTCGCCGTACGCGGCGACGAAGATCGCCGCCGAGAAGCTGTGCGAGAGTTTCTTCCACACGTATGGAACTCCGGTCGTCGTGGTCCGACCGTTCAACCTCTATGGCCCCGGCCAGAGCCGTCGGGCGGTCATCCCTGAAATCGTCGCCCAGGCATTGACCGGCGGCCCCGTGTACATCGGCAGTCGGGACACCGTGCGCGACTTCAACTACGTGCCCGACACGGTCGATGCGCTTATCCGGCTGTGCACGTTCGATGACGCGGTCGGCAAGGTGTTCAACATCGGGTCCGGACGACCTACGTCGATCAACGACGTAATTGCGACAGTGGAGAGGATTCTCGGTCGGCGCCTGGAGATGCACACTGACCCGGCCAGGGTGCGACCTGTCGGCAGCGAGGTGCGACGCTTGCGTGCCGACTCCACCCGGCTGCGGACCCTAATCGGTCCATGGGCGTGTGCTCCGCTGGCGGAGGGCATCACGCAGGTCGTGGAGCAAGCCAGGCGCGACGCGACCCTCGGGGCCAGGCTGCCGTGACAAATCTTGCGGAACACCGGGGCGTCGAGCGGTTCGTCGACGCCCCGCAGGTGGTCTGGGAAGCGATCAGGCCGGACGGCTGCGCGGTCTGGGCCGGCCCAGGGTGGCAAGCCGCGGACGCCGGGACGCTTCTGCGCCGGCAGGGGCTGCGGCCACTGGCCGAACACCCTCACGGCCTACTGGTCGAAGCGCTGCCGTGCTGGCTCCTCCCTCCGCTGTGCCCGTCGACCGAGTCAACCGTGCCGGGTGTCTCGGAAGCGTACGCAGCCCTGCATGGCGCGTGCACCCAGTTGGCTCACGGTCGCTGCATGGACCGAGCGGTGCGCGACATACGTAGGGCGGAGCGTCTGCTCGAGCGGGCCGAGCGGATGTACAAGTCACCGGCCGACCGACGCAACTTGCCGGCGCCGTCGTCCGCTCCGACCGCCTTACCGGACGGCCTCGCGTCGGCGCTTGGTTGGTTCGGTGGGCCCCCATCCTGGCTCGGCACAGCGGTCGAGCGCATGTCGCGGCTCGCTTCCCCATCGGTGCATCGAGTGCAGTTGAGCGGTCCTCTGTCCCCTGCACCACCGGCGCTTAGGCACGCATTCTCCGCCGCTAGGCTGGCCTCGGCCCGCTATGCACTTCGGTGGCTGCTCCCCCTCATCGCTGAGGCCCGTCAGCGGGCTTGGCCCGGGTGGCAGGCACTCGGCACCCGGATCCGGCGGCATCCGTCGCGCGCTGACCTAATCGTTCTTTTGCACTCGCTGACCAACGAGTCGGCGCACGACCTCGCGGCGATACCACGACCCGGCGGCGCGCAACTCAAGGTCCACGCCGAAGGCCCGAGCCTCGAACTGACCGGCGGCGTCCTGGTGTGGGCGACCATCGGGCCGGTGCTGCTGTCCTACCGCCCGCTGCCTGCGACCGTAGACTCGGTGGCCCTCGCGGTCGCAGACGTGACACGTCGGATCACCGCAATCTCACATGACATGCTTGCCGGTGCGACTCCCCGGCAAGCCCTCGGTTATCCGTGGTCGGGCCCGTATCAGCGCCGGTCCGTGGTGACGGAAGGCGGACGCACGTGACCCGCAGCATCTCATTGCCTATGCCGACCGCCAGACTGGAACCCACGCCACGTTGGGAGAGTGAGGTGACGCCTGCGCGCTGGCTCGCAGCTCTTCCGGCGGGTACCCGACTGGGTTGCTGGGAGTATCTCGCCGCCCAGACGCCGTCCCCACCCGTGCTGCCGCTGGCCGAGGCGACGCTGGAGCGGCTTGGTGAGCCGTGTCTCATCGACGACCGCGCTTATGGGGTCCTGCGGCTGCGCGACACCCGGTATCTGGTCCACGCCACGGCACCGGACCAGGTGCACGCCGGGCCGGT
>JALZAI010000144.1 GCA_030948475.1 Actinomycetota bacterium | reverse complement strand
GGGCACCTCGATGTGCTCGTCGCCAACCATGCACGCAGCAGTGCACAGGATCTCGAGCAGCTCACTGCCGACGAAATCGACCGCACCTTTGCCGTCAACACACGCGCCACGCTGCTGCTGGCCAAGCAATTCGCGGCACAGCACGACGGTCGCCCGGGCGGGCGCGTCGTGGTATTCACCTCGGGTCAGTACCACGGCGCGATGCCGGACGAGCTGCCCTATGTCGCGTCCAAGGGAGCGCTGCACCAGGTGACCAAGAGCCTCGCGGCGCACCTGATGCCGCGCGGCATCACGGTCAACTGCATCGACCCGGGGCCGACCGACACCGGTTACGCCGATGCCGCCACGCGCGCATCGGTCGCGGCCGCCAATCCCGGTGGACGCTGGGGGGCACCGGACGACGCGGCCCGTCTGGTCGCCTGGCTGGTCAGCGACGGGGCACGCTGGGTGACCGGTCAGGTGATCGGGTCGGACGGCGGCTGGTCGGCCCGCTAGCGCGTCGGGATTCTGTGGACCGCGGCTTGTCAGACCGACCGGTCGGTCGGTAGCGTTCGTACCCATGGCCGAGTTGCCCGGAGTCGATCTCGCCGCGCTCACCGAGTGGCTGGACGACCAGCGCCCGGGACTGCGCCAGGGCGAGCTGTCGGGGACGGTCATCGCCGGAGGCAAGAGCAACCTGACCTACCGCGTCACCGACGGCACGCAAGAGTGGGCGCTGCGCCGGCCCCCGCTCTCGCACGTCCTGCCCACGGCCCACGACATGGTCCGCGAGTACCGGGTCATCAGTGCGCTCGCGCCCACCGCGGTGCCGGTGGCCGAGGCGGTCGCGTTGTGCGAGGACGATGGCGTGCTCGGCGCGCAGTTCTACCTGATGTCGTTCGTGGACGGCGTTGTGCTGGACCACCCCAATGACATCGCCGGCCTCGACCAAGCGGCTGCGCGCCGCAGTTGCGAGCAGCTGATCGACACCCTGGTCGAGCTGCACGCGGTCGATCCCGCCGATGTCGGGCTCACCGACTTCGGCCGTCCGGACGGCTTCCTTGCCCGGCAGGTCAAGCGCTGGCACGGGCAGTGGCAGGCGTCCGAGACCGAGCCGCGTCCGGAACTCGCCGAACTGGTCGAACGCCTTACCGCGACGATGCCCGAGCAGGGTCCGTCCTCGATCGTGCACGGCGACTACCGGCTCACCAACGTCATGTTCCACCCGGATCTGGCCGGCATCGCCGCCGTTGTCGACTGGGAGATGGCTACGCTCGGCGACCCGCTCACCGACGTCGGCCTGCTCGTCGTCTATCAGACGCTCTCGGCGGATGACGACCTGGTGATGCCCCGGATGAGCCCGGACGACGGGTTCGCCACAGCCGGCGAGCTGGTCGCCCGCTACGACGAACAGTCCGAGCGCGATCTCACCCATCTCAACTGGTATGTGGGCTTCGGCTACTTCAAGCTCGCCGCCGTCGCCGAGGGCATCCACCATCGATACCTGCAGGGCAAAACGGTCGGCGAGGGCTTCGCGAACTTCGGCCCGGCCGTCCCGCGGCTGCTCGACGCCGCCCTTCAGTCGCTCGCCGACCGGACGTGACCGGGCTCACCGGCAGCCGTGAGCGGGTGCTCGACGCCGCCGTCGACCTGTTCGCGCGGCAGGGCTACGACGCGACGAGCGTCGCCCAGGTCATCGATCGGGCCGGGCTGACCAAGGGTGGCTTCTACCACCACTTCGCGAGCAAGGAGGCCCTGCTCTACGAGGTGTACGGCGATCTGATCACCCGCCAGCTCGAGCATCTGGACGCGATCCTGGCGCGGCGCCTGCCGCCGGGCGAGACCTTGCGTGCTGTGATCGTCGATCTCGTGGCGAGCACCGCCGCGAGCGCGCAACGCGCGCTGGTGTTCTGGCGGGAACTGAACTTGCTCGGGGACGAGAGCACCGCCGAGTACCGTGCGGCGCGGCGGCGCTATCACGACCGGGTACGGCGCCTGGTCCGCCGTGGTCAGGCGTCGGGCGCGTTCGCGCGGGTCGCGTCCGCCGACATGGTCACGTTCATGATCTTCGGAGTCATCAACGAGCTGCCGCTCTGGTACGACCCGAACGGGCGCAAGAAACCGGCTCAGATCGGCGCCGAGCTCGCCGACATCATCCTCACCGCCTTGGAGGTGCGACAGTGATCGATCAAGTCCTCCCCGCGGGTGACCGGTTGGCAGGCCCGGAAGCGGTCACCAGCGGGGAAATCCCGATCGAAAGCCGGGGTTGCTGATGGGTTGGGGTCTCACCGTTCCGCAGCTCGGGCTGCCCCTGCTCGAGCACGCCGAGCTGGTCCGCACGCTGCCCGACTTCGGCTACACCGACGTGTGGTCGGCCGAGACGAACGGTACGGACGCCTTCACACCGCTGACGCTGGCCGCGACTTGGGAGCCGACCCTGCGCCTGGGTACCGCGATCGTGCCCGTCTTCACCCGCGGTCCGGCGCTGATCGCGATGTCGGCCGCGGCGCTCGCTGCCGCCGCGCCCGGACGGTTCGTGCTCGGTCTCGGAGCGTCCAGCCCGGTGATCGTCGGCAGCTGGAACGGAATCGAGTTCACTGAACCGTTCCGCCGCACCCGCGACGTGCTGCGCGCGGTGAAGTCGGCGTTGGCGGGCGAGCGGGTCGACGGCGAGTTCGACACGTTCACGATCAAGCGGTTCAAGTTGGACCAGGCGCCGGCCGAGCCGCCGCCGATCATGCTTGCCGCCCTGCGTCCGCAGATGCTGCGCCTGGCCGGACGGGAGGCCGACGGAGCGATCCTGAACTGGCTGGCAGCCTACGACGTCGCGCAGTGCCTGGCCGCGGTCGCCAACCCCGACGCCGACGTCGTCGCCCGCATCTTCGTCTGCCCGTCAGCGGACACCGACTATGCGCGCACCCTCGGACGCACGCTGATCTCGACCTACCTCACCGTCCCCGCGTACGCGGCCTTTCACGACTGGCTGGGACGCGGCGACGCTCTGAAACCGATGCACGACGCATGGTCCGCCGGCGAGCGCAAGGGCGCGGCGGCCGCGATCCCGGACCAGGTGGTCGACGACCTCGTCGTCCACGGCAGCCCGGAACAGTGCCGGGAGCAGGTGCAGGCCTACGCCGACGCGGGCGTGCGCACGCCGGTGATCGCGATGCTGCCCACACCGGAGACCGAGACGCCCGAGGGCATTGCCGACGCGGTGCGGCGGATGGGTCAGGTTTCCTGATGGACGTGGGCGGCAAGGTCGTCGTCGTTACCGGCGCGGCGAGCGGTATCGGCGCCGCGCTCGCCCGACGCTTCGCCGACGACGGTGCTGTGGCGGTCGTCCGCGCTGATCTCGCCGCCGGCGACGAGGTGCTCGCGTGCGACGTCAGCGATCAGGCCCAGATCGACGCGCTCGTCGCAGCCACCATCGAGCAGCACGGCCGCATCGACCTGTTCTGCTCCAATGCCGGCATCGTCACCGGTCTCGGCCTCGACGACGACCCGACCGACCTGTGGCACCGGGCCTTCGACGTCAACGTGCTCGCCCACGTGCGCGCCGCGCGCGCCGTCGTCCCGCACATGCTGCAGCGCGGTGGCGGCTACCTGCTCAACACCGCATCCGCGGCGGGCCTGCTCACCTCGCCGGGCGACGCGCCGTATACCGTCACCAAGCACGGCGCGGTCGCGTTCGGCGAGTGGCTCAGCGTGACCTACGGAGGGCGCGGCATCAAGACCAGCGTGTTGTGCCCGCTCGGCGTGGCGACGCCGATGCTGATGGGGCCGCTCGAGGAAGGCGATGCCGCTGCGCGGGCGGTTGCGGCGTCGGGTGCGATCGTCACGCCCGAACTGGTCGCCGACGCCGTGGTCGCGGGTCTCGCGCACGAGCAGTTCCTGATCCTGCCCCACCCCGAGGTGGGCCGGTTCTGGGCGCAGAAGGCGTCCGACCCCGACCGCTGGCTGGCCGGCGTCCGCCGGCTCGTCGAACACTGAATCGCCACCTACCGGATTCAACCGAAGGAGAATCGCAATGCCAGGTGTTCAGGATCGCGTCGCGCTCGTCACCGGAGGCGCGCAGGGCATCGGCGCTGAGATTGCCCGGCGACTGGCCTCGGACGGCGCGAAGGTCGGCGTTCTCGATCTCCGCTTGGACGCAGCGCAGACAGTGGTCGACGAGATCGCCTCGGCAGGCGGCAAGGCGCTCGCGCTCGGCGCCGACGTCACCGAGCGCGACCAGGTTCAGGCGGCCGTCGATACCCTGGTCGGCGAGTACGGGGCGCTGCACATCCTGGTGAACAACGCCGGCGTGCTGCGCGACAACCTGCTGTTCAAGATGACCGACGACGACTGGACGGTGATCATGGAGGTGCATCTGCGGGGGGCATTCCTGTGCAGCCAGATTGCGCAGAAGCACATGGTCGAGGCGAGGTACGGCCGGATCGTGTCGATGTCGTCCACGTCCGCGCTCGGCAACCGCGGGCAGGTGAACTACGCGACCGCCAAGGCCGGCCTGCAGGGTCTGACCAAGACGCTCGCGATCGAACTCGGCCCGTTCGGCGTCACCGCAAACGCGATCGCCCCGGGTTTCGTCGAGACCGCGATGACGAAGGCAACCGCCGAGCGCACCGGGACGACGATCGAGCAGATGCGCGAGGGTGTTGCCGCCGCGCTGCCGGTGCGCCGCGGCGGTGTGCCATCCGACGTAGCGAATGCCGTCGCGTTCTTTGCGGGCGAGGAGGCCGGATACGTGACCGGGCAGGTCCTCTACGTCGACGGCGGTCGCGGCGTGCTGTAGGCCGAGGCGTTCCGTCGGGCACGTACCCTGAGGACGACCGACGCCTCCGCGTCCGAGGGGACACACTCTTGTTCGACACGCTCTCCGACCGCCTCGCCTCGGTCTTCAGCAACCTGCGGGGCAAGGGTCGGTTGTCCGAGGCCGATATCGACGCGACGGCCCGCGAGATCCGCATCGCGCTGCTGGAGGCCGATGTCGCGCTACCCGTCGTGCGGCAGTTCGTCGCGAACGTCAAGGAGCGGGCGCGCGGCGAAGAGGTGTCTCGGGCGCTCAACCCGGCCCAGCAGGTCATCAAGATCGTCAATGACGAGCTCATCGAGATTCTCGGCGGGCAGACGCGTCGGTTGGTGTTCGCCAAGCAGCCGCCGACGGTGATCATGTTGGCCGGCTTGCAGGGCTCGGGCAAGACGACCCTGGCCGGCAAGCTGGGGCACTGGCTGCGCGAGCAGGGACACGCGCCGCTGCTGGTCGCCTGTGACCTGCAGCGGCCGAATGCGGTGGACCAGCTGCAGGTCGTGGGCCGACGCGCGGGCGTACCGGTCTACGCCCCCCAGCCTGGCAATGGCATCGGCGATCCCGTCGTGGTCGCCCAGGATTCGATCGAGTTCGCGCGCCGCGCCCAGCACGACATGGTCATCGTCGACACCGCCGGCCGGCTCGGCATCGACACCGAGATGATGCAGCAGGCGGCCGACATCCGCGCCGCGGTCGGTGCTCAGGAAGTGCTGTTCGTCGTCGACGCCATGGTCGGCCAGGACGCGGTGAACACCGCGGAGGCCTTCCGCGATGGGGTCGGCTTCACGGGCGTCGTCCTCACCAAACTCGACGGCGACGCGCGCGGGGGTGCGGCCCTGTCGGTCCGCGAGGTGACCGGCCAGCCGATCATGTTCGCGTCCAACGGCGAAAAGCTCGAGGACTTCGACGTCTTCCACCCCGATCGGATGGCCTCGCGCATCCTCGGCATGGGCGACCTGCTCACCCTGATCGAGCACGCCCAGAAAACGTTCGACGAGGACGAGGCCGAACAGATGGCGGCCAAGCTCGCCGCCGGCAACCAGTTCACCCTCGAGGACTTCCTCGACCAGCTGATGGCGATCCGCAAGATGGGCCCAATCGGTAACCTGCTAGGCATGATGCCCGGGATGGGGCAGATGAAAGAGGCCATCTCGCAGGTCGACGACCGCGACCTCGACCGGACGGCTGCGATCATCCGCTCGATGACCCCGGGCGAGCGGGACAACCCGAAGATGATCAACGGATCGCGTCGGCTGCGTATCGCGAACGGCTCGGGTGTGCAGGTCAGCGAGGTCAACCAGCTCGTCGACCGCTTCTTCGAGGCGCGCAAGATGATGGCGCAGCTGGGCGGCATGGGGCTGCCTGGGATGAAGCGCAAGCAGTCGGCGACCAAGTCCTCGAACAACAAGCGCAAGAACAAGAAGGGCAAGAAGGTCGGGCGTGGACCGACCCAGGCTCGTACCCCAGGCTTCCCAGGTGGCTTCAATCCGGGTGCGCTGCCCTCCGGGATGAACCTGGACGACCTGCCGGACCTCTCCAAGCTCAACCTGCCCAAGCAGTAGCACGGCGCGTCCGAAAACGATCGGGAAGACGTGAGCGGGACGGACTACTCGGGCGTTCGCAGCGACGCGGCCACCGTCGCCGGGACGAGCTCGTGGCGAGAGTAGCTGCGGGAGAACCGGCCGGTCCCGGCGGAGAGCGAGCGCAGCGTGATCGTGTACCGGGTCAGCTCCGCGTCGGGCACCTCGGCGTGGACGATCGTGCGCTCCATCCCGACGGGGGCGGACGGGTCCGGCTCGGTGCCGGTCACCCGCCCGCGCCGCCCGGACAGATCCGAGAGCACCGAGCCGACATGCGTGTCCGGCACCGTGATCTCCAGGATGGCCAGTGGTTCGAGCAGCGCCGGCTGGGCGCTCGCAGCGGCGTCCTTCACGGCCAGTGATCCAGCGGTCTGGAAGGCAGCGTCGCTGGAGTCGACGCTGTGCGCCTTGCCGTCGACCAGCGTCACCAGCACGTCCACGACCGGGACCCGGTCGCCACGCAGGCCGTGTTCCAGCTGGGCACGTACCCCCTTCTCCACCGAACCGATGAATTGCGACGGGACGGCGCCGCCCACCACCTTCTGAGCGAACTCGATGCCGGAGCCGCGTGGAAGCGGCGAGACGATCACGTCGCAGACCGCGTATTGCCCGTGCCCGCCGGACTGCTTGACCTGCCGGCCGTGCCCGCGGGCTTCGGCGGTGAACGTCTCGAGCATGGCGATGCGCAGTGGCACGGTGTCCACGTGCGCTCCGGTGGCCCGCAGCCGCTCCAGCACCACGTCCGCGTGCGCCTCGCCCAGGCACCACAGCACCAGCTGACCGGTTTCCGGATGCCGGTCGACCCGGACTGTCGGGTCGCCCGCGGTGAGCCGCCCCAGCGCCTTGGCCAGGGCGTCCTCGTCGGCCCGGGTGGCGGCCTCGACGGCGATCGGGAGCTGCGGGACCGGCATGTCCCACGCCTGCATGAGCAGCGGTTCGGCCTTGGCGGAAACGGTGTCGCCGGTCTCGGCGGTGCCCAGACGGCCGATCGCGCAGATGTCACCGGCGATGGCCCGCTCGATCGGGCGCAGCGTCGCGCCGAGCGGGGAGAAGATCTGCCCCACCCGCTCATCGGTGTCGTGGTCCGGGTGGCCGCGGTCGCCGCCGCCGTGGCCGGAGATGTGCACAGCCGTCTCCGGGGTGAGCGTGCCGGAGAACACCCGCAGCACGGACAGCCGGCCGAGGTAGGGATCGACCGAGGTACGGACCACCTCCGCGAGCAGGGGGCCGTCCGGGTCGCAGGACAGCGACGGCGTGGTCGCACCGTAGAGGGCCATGACTGCCGGCGGGTCCATCTCGGCGGGGGACGGGAAGCCACCGCAGAGCACTTCGAGCAGTTCGGCCAGTCCGAGCCCACTCGCCGAGCACACCGGCAGCACCGGGTAGAACGTGCCGCGCGAGACGGCGGTTTCGAGGTCGTCGATGAGCACCTCGAGGGTGATCTCGTCGCCGTTGAGGTAGCGCTCGAGCAGCGCCTCGTCCTCGCTGTTGTTGATGATCGCCTCGATCAGCGCGTCGCGGCCGGACTCGAGGTCGATGCCGTCGGCGGCGTCGGCGGACTCCTTCGGAGGGAAGCCCGCGGAGTAGTCGTAGCGGGTTCGGGTGAGCAGCCCGATCAGTGCGTCCGGCGCAACGCCCGGGGCACCGCCCACCGGCAGGTACAACGGCTGGACGGCTTGCCCGTCCGAGCCGCCGAAGACCCGCTGGCACGCCGCGAGGGCGCCCTCGTAGTTCGCCCGGGGCGCGTCCAGGCGGCTGATGACCACGGCACGGGGCGTGCTCACCGCGGCACACTCCTCCCACAGCGACACGGTGATCGGGTCCAGCTCATCGGCCGCCGAGACGACGAACAGCGCCGCGTCGGCGGCCCGCAGCCCGGCGCGCAGCTCGCCGGTGAAGTCGGGATAACCCGGAGTGTCGAGCAGATCGACGATGACGTCGTCCCAACGCAGCGGGCAGATCGCCAGCGCCACCGAACGCTGCTGCGCGACCTCGACCGGGTCGTTGTCACTGACCGTGCTGCCGTCGGTCACCGTGCCGGCCCGTCCGATCGTGCCGGTGACGGCGAGCAGCGCCTCGACGAGCGTCGTCTTCCCCGCACCGCAATGGCCGACGAGCGCGACATTGCGAATCTTCTCCGGTCGGTTCGCGGTGTCGAAGTAGGCAGCAGCCGCCTTCGTGCCGCCCTTAGCGGCTGCCTTCCTCGTCGACATCCCGGCGACCTCCAGATGATCTTCGTCAGAATTTTGCGGATTCCGGCATTCGACACCCGAAGCTTCGGTCAGGACAAGTGTCGACGGGCGTGGGCCGCCCGACGGCTATCGTTGGTGAACCCAGTCGACCAGCCACGGAACCGGAACGGATACCCCGACAGCGTGCTCAACGTCCACGCCCGAGCGGCGGTATCGAAGGCGCTCGAACCTGTCGGGGCGCGCCTTGCTCGCGCTGGCGTCACGCCGAACGCCGTCACGGTGTTCGGCACCGTCGGCGCCGTCGCGGCCTGCGTCGCGTTCTTCACGACCGGCCGCTGGGTCATCGGGACGGTCCTCGTCACCGTCTTCGTGCTGCTCGACATGGTGGACGGGGCGGTGGCGCGGGCCGGCGGACACATGTCCAAGTTCGGCGGGGTGCTCGACTCGTCCTGCGACCGGATCGCCGACGCCGCCATCTTCGGCACGCTGGCCTGGTACTTCGCCCGCCACGACCAGCGCTGGATGCTGCTGGCCGCATTGCTGTGCCTGGTGCTCGGATCGCTGACGTCCTACATCCGGGCGCGCGCCGAGGCCGCCGGGCTCAGCGCCACAGTCGGGATCGCCGAGCGGGCCGAGCGACTGATCGGCGTGCTGGTGGGGACGGGGCTCACCGGCCTCGGCGTCCCCTTTGTGCTGGCAGTTGCGCTGTGGCTGCTCGTCGCGGCGTCCGCGGTCACCGTGGTACAGCGCTTGAGCACCGTGTACCGGCAGTCCCGGGAGCCCGCGCGCGAGCCGGCCCGGCGGTGATGCTCGAGCACGCGCGGGGCCGGGCCGTCGAC
>JALZAI010000139.1 GCA_030948475.1 Actinomycetota bacterium | reverse complement strand
GGCGCCCGCGGCCGTGAGGTACTTCAGCAGCGTCGACAGCAGCCAATCGTCGCGGCGTTCGAGCTTGGAGACGTCGCCCTGCCCGATGCCGAGCCGGGTCGCCACCTCGCCCTGGGTCAACTCGCCCGCCTTGCGGATCATGGCAAGGTTCATTGCGTAGACCCGATCCATCTCCTCGCCCGCGGCGCGGATCTCCGCGACGCTAGCGGCAGTCAGCGGATCGGCCAGCATGCGATCGACCCGATCGGTGGCGTCAACAAACGTCTTGCGCTTAGCCATCGTCATCACCTTCCTGTTCCATGAGCCATCGGTCGATCGCGGCATCCGCGCGGGTGCCGACGCTGCTGTACCAGACGTCGCCGATGGCTTTCTTGTCGCCGGCGAATAGCGTCACGACAGCCGTGGCCGCGCCGGGCGGAAACCAGACGATCAGCCGTACCGCGACGTCCGGATCAAACGGATGAGCAGTTCGCCAGACCTGGTAGCGGCGCTTCTGCCGGACGGGCTTGAGCTGCGCCGTGCCCGCGTCCACATCGAGCGCGCTGGTCAGCCGACGAAGTAGATCGAACGCAGTGGCGATGTAGTTGTAGGTCTTGCGTGCGATGGCGTCTCCGGGATCGACCCGCTCTTCCAGCCTGCCGAACCAGTGGTCGAACTCGTCGCTCCACTCGATCCGCACCGCTTGAGTATTGCATGCGTGCAATATGGTACGCATGCAATGCCAGTTGCCAGTTACGGCCACAGAGCCATAAATCTCAAGTTCACTTTAACTATGAAAAGCGATGTTGATCTTTCGCAGTCCGCAAGCTGTCCGCAAGAAGTTCAGAAACCACCGCGAACAGCCATCGTCAGCCAACGTCCGCAAAGTCGCTACAGGCCAGTAAAAATGGGGCCTACAAGCAACTACAAAGATCAACCAAAAGTGTCCAACAAGAGCCAAAATCGCACTGGCAGTGTGGGGGTCAGGGGTTCGAGTCCCCTCAGCTCCACAGGCAGTCGACCATGTCCAAGGGCGCCGACGGACGCCGCCCGAGCCGTCTCACATGTGACACCGTGGCGGCGACGGCCGACGCGTCGAGCAGCCCCGCCCCAACTCGTGATCATGGTCGTCCCGGAAGACGCACCCCTGCGGAACGGCCGGTCGCCGTCTCACTCGGGATGGTCATATGCAACAAGCCTCCGACAGGACGCGGCGCCAGGGCCGGCTCCTTGTCACGCTTCCACCGCCGCTGCGTCAAGCAAGGTGAGGTAGACCGTTCGGGACGCAGCGGCGAGCCGGAGAGTCAGCGCCGCGATATCGCGGCCCTTAACAGCAGGAACGAAGATGACACCGCGGCGATTGATGTTGAAGCCCTCAACAACGACCAATCGTTCAGTCTCGTGCAGCCAATCGTCGGGCTTGCCGGTGAGGGCTACGGCGGTTCCGTCGTCGGAAATGTCGTACCGGTGGCCGCGTCGCCGAACTCGCACGAGCACCGGCTCGCCGGCCCGGTAGCTCACCCCGGTGTCGACAGTCGTTTCGTCGTCCTCGTCCAACGCGGCCAGCGCCGTGCGGAGCTGCGATTCGCCGTTGTCAGCGCTCACACGTCGAGTATGACGCGGAGCGCGGCCCTTTTGGCGCGAGTCCGTTGCGGCAGCGATCACCGACAGCACCGTTCGCCGATAGCGGGTCCCCGTGTGGCACACGCGCCTTCGAGCGGCGCAATCGTTGTGGTCGTGTGTGACCTCTGAAATGGTGCGTGGCTGACCACCACGCGGTGCCCGTGGCCTTTCGGGTGGGTCCGGCTAGGGCAGGACCTCTACGTACCCCTTTGTTCCATGCACGCGGATTCGCTGTCCGTGCTGGATCAGCCGGGTGGCATGTTCCACTCCCACGACGGCTGGCGGGCCGTACCCCCGCGCGATCATCGCGCCGTTGGTCATGAGGCCGCCCGCCGTCACCAGGCCTTTGATGATGACGAACAGCGGGGTCCAGCTGGGGTCGGTGTAGGTGGTGACCAGGATGTCGCCCGCTTCGAGATCGGCCTTCGCCATATCCAGGATGACCCGGGCCAGCCCCTCGACGGTTCCGGCGGAAACCGCCAGGCCGGGCAGCGCGCCGGCCGGCAGATCGTCGCGTCGGTACGCCCCAGCGATGCCCTCGCCATCCGACGTGAGCACCCGCGGTGGCGTGAGCGCTTGATACGGCCGGAACGCGTCCTTGCGCCGGCCGATGAGCTGGTCATCCACCTGCATCGTGCGCACGAGGTCGTGGAGCTCCTGGAACGTGAGGTAGAAGATGTCTTCCTTGTCGCGAAGCACGTGGGCGTGCACGAGGCGCTCGGCTTCTTCCAGCAAGGCCTGCTTGTAGACGAAGTACCGGCTGACCATGCCGTACTTCGGGTACTCCCGATACCCGATGAAGGTGCGGACCAGGTCGATCATCCGCTTGGCTTCTTGGGCCTTCGGCTCTCCCTCCGGCAAGGCCCGCAAGCGCTCCAACAGCTCCTGTTCCTCCTTCCAGGCCTGCTGCCGACCTTGTTCGAAGCGCCGCTCGCCGGCGCCCGGCTCGAAGTTCCTGATGTTGCCGAGGATCATCGGCACAATCGTGGCGCGGCGTTCGCTCCAACGCGGATTGGTGATGTC